>NZ_JAEELZ010000050.1 GCF_016282985.1 Methanosphaera sp. | reverse complement strand
AATTAGCATAATTTTTTTGAATGAGTAATAAAATTAAATCTTCATATCAATATATACAAAAAAAATTTTTTTTTTTTTTATTGCCGATGGCTATGAAATTACTTTATTAAAATTTTATACTTTTACATTTGTGTGTTACATAAACAAATGGATACATGTGATTTTTTTTTTTTTTTAAAATAATATGTAATAATAAAATAATAGAAAAAATTAATAAACTAGATAAATTATAGAATAGAATTTATAGTTCCCAAAAAACAATTTAACTAGAAATAGGAAGTTCTAAAAATTTAAGAAAGGCAGTCCATAAGTATCTTCAAAGATAACCAGATAAATCTGATTCTCAAAAGGTAGAATAGTCCTAATAGTTCGGTAGATCCATAATTATTACATATATTTTATATACATGTTTTGATGAAGTTGATTAGTTTCAAAAGCCTGTAAAGAATTTCAGTAAGAAAAGAGTTGTTATGGCCGAAAGAAAAGCAATACATAGCCACACTTCCTTATAGAAATTGTGGTCCCTATCGGTAGCATTGGCCCTGCTGGCCTGTCTTACTGTATTGTCAGCTTTGACGCTCTTGGTTTGATCAAGTTTATACTTATTAAAGAGCGAATATTTACGCTCGGAAACTATAGGTATTATCATATTAAGGTAAGATATGGTTTTGATCATATAAGGGACGTGAGAATATTCACCAGAGTCAGTTTGACACTTGAATATTTTGGCCCACTCCCGATTTGTAAAAATTACACGATTGCTCGTGGTTCTTCCACCAAGAAGGAAGTAGAAAACTGATCGAATTTCATGTATATTATATGAGGGTAAAGGGGTTCTATCTAAGTTTTGAATATATCGATTTTCTATAGCTAAAGTTGAAGATCTAGCTGCTTCAACATTTCTAAAACTAGCTTCCTGATTAAAATTAGTATTGGGTACATTTTGATATTTTTTAAAAAAATCAAAAATATTAGTTATATTACCAAAACAGATGGTTCTTATGTTATTAAATATTGGGCACACCATGACCCAATGAGTGAATGTTTGTGTACCACCCTTGCAACAAGGACAGTATTTAGGAGTGTTTTCATTAACAAAACCTGCAGCGATAGCAACACTAGAGTTAAACTTGTATCCACATCTAATTCTAAAAAGCCAGAGGAAGCCACGAGAAAGATGTGGATATTTGACAGATTGTTTAATATAACCTCTAGTAGATTCAAAATGATAATTTTTGTAAGTATTCGCTTTTGAAGAATTATTAAAAAGATCATTATCCCAATAATAGTTTTTTATTTGTTCGTTTGTTTCTAATTGACGTCTAACGAGTTTACCTTCAAGAGTTCTTGATTCTTTAGCCCACGTATAAAAGTTGCGCATTGGGGGAATATTATTAACTAATACTCCAATAATGCAATTTGAGTCTTTCCATTTCTTAAAACTTTTAGTTTGAGCGATAGCACATTTAGCAGAGAGGGGGGGAATATTCAATTCCTTAGTAATGGAGTATAATGATACTAGGGAATTAGGTTTATCAAATCCAGCTATCCAATAAAATCCTTGGTTGATTAGCGTTTGTGTTAAACTTGATCTATTTTTATTAGAACCAAGTAAGGGTGCATAATATGAAATTCTACCAATGATAACAGAGTTAAATAAAAGTTTTTTATAGTATAATGGGATATTTGTATCCCTTAGAAAGCCTTTAATAGAAAAAAGTGCTTTCCTAACTTTATTCCTAAGATGTTTGGTTATGGGATTGAGTGAAAGTTTGTTGTCAAAGGGTATACCAAGGTACGTATAGCAATTGGTTTGAGGGATAGGAACATTGTTAATGTGAAAAATGGGATCATTATTAGCGTTTTCATCATTATTAGCACGAATTACCATTGTAGCACATTTGCTAATTCCAAAGGTCATTAAATTATTTTTAGCCCATTTGGAGACTTCAGCTAACATTTTAGTCAAATCACTTTCTGAAGGTGCACATAAAACAATGTCGTCTGCAAAAAGTCCACCACAACATTTTGAATCGCCAATGTCAACACCATATTTTCCGCAGTTTTGAAAAACGTCATTTATAAATAAATTAAATAAAATAGGAGAGAGTGGGCAGCCCTGACGAACACCTCTTTGAATGTTAAATGTTTCTGAGTAATGGTTGTTCACTCTAACATTAGCTTTCGAGGTTTTGTATAAATTCTTAATGAATTTATAACATTTTCCTCGGATACCCATTCTTTCAATTTTAGTGAGAATGTTGTAAATTGGAACAGAATCGTATGCTTTTTTAAGGTCTAGAAAAGCAATATAAGTATCTTTGTTATGAAATTGTTGTCTTTGGCAGATTTCTCTAATAGAAATATATAAACTTATACATTCCTCTTTATTACGAAAGCCAAATTGTTCAGGTCTAATAAAATTATGATTTATAGCATACGCCGAAATTCTATTTGCAACAATTTTAGAAATAATTTTAATACCATTATTTAGTAATGAAATACCTCTGTAATTATTGCAATCTGAAGGATCTCCTTTTTTTGGTATAGATACAATAGAAGCATTGTTCCAGGTTGAGGGAAAGTCTCCATCCCAGATGTTGTTAAAGAGCAAATGTAAAAAATTGTATCCAAAGTTAGAATTATCTTCTGGATTATTTTGTGATACAATTGCTTTATAGAATTCAATAGGGATTCCATCGGGTCCAGATGCTTTAAAATTAGGGATAGACTGGATAGCATTCTGGATCTCTTCACGTGTAATTTCTTGGTTGATATCCCATGCATCATGTGTACGGAGAGGAAGAAAACTCTTCCAGCTGGGATTATTCCAGAAGGGTTTATATAAACTACGATGAGAAGTATCGGTAGCCAAATTTTTGTAGTGGGTGTACCAGGTATTCAATTGATCATCGGTAGAATAAACAAGATTTCCTTCAGAATTTTTAACTGGTTGATTAATAACGTTGTTTAATTTACCAGTTTTAGCTGTTTTTTTAATCCAATTCCAAGTTCCTTTATGATCATTCTTAATAGCCAGTTTACATCCGATGATAATCCATTTTTGTCTTTCTTCCTTCCTAATTTGATTACATTTCTTTTTGATACTATTGCAAAGTCTCTTAAAAGATGAGGTAAGTCTGATAAATTCATCAAGGTTGTTAATATTACCAAACTTTTTAATTAATTTATATTTATTCATTTTAAGTTT
>NZ_JAEELZ010000049.1 GCF_016282985.1 Methanosphaera sp. | reverse complement strand
TTTTGATTTATATATACGAATTGTATCTCCAGTTTTTACTTCGATAGGCCTTCCATCATATAAAACATAAGATAAAGTTTGATTTCTTAATTCAGTTATTTTTATTTCTACAATAGAATTGTCAGACAAAACAACACTTCTATTAAGTACAGTATGTGGTGCTATAGGTGTAATTGTAATTATATGTGCAGTGGGATCTACTATAGGTCCTCCACAAGATAAATTATATGCAGTAGAGCCAGTTGGTGTACATATAATTATCCCATCAGCAGTATATGAATTAATTAATTTATCATCTACAATAGTATCAAATCTTACAACACCAAATGTATTTTTTGAAATAGCAATATCATTCAAAGCTGGCGGTATTTGGATAATTTCACTATTTTCTTTAATTATTTCCCCATCTAACATCATACGGTCTTCTACATAATATTTATTATTTTTTATATCTTTCATAGCCTTTTCTATATCATTTGGATTTACATCGGTCAAATATCCTAATGTTCCACAGTTGATACCTATAATTGGCCTTCCTTCTGATAATCTAGATGATTCCAGGAATGTTCCATCACCACCAATAGAACAAATTATATCAGCTTTCAATGGATTATCGCAAATATTAATATTTAATTTGTTACAAGTTTTTTCAAACTTTTCTTTGGTAGAAATAGCCAATTCTTTATTTTCATCAGCGTTAATAAATATTTTCATATTATTTAATTTATAAAGAAAACTATTAATATTTAAAATTTTCTTAAAAGAATATTCATAGTATGAAATTTCGAATAAATGTTTAAATGATTTCAATATTATTAAGGTTTGTCATTAAAAAAAGTAATTATGGGGATTAAATATAATTTATTTAGTTAATTATCTTAAGTTTCTTCATTTTCTGTTGATTCTTCAATAAATTCATAATAATCTTGAGCTAATTTACTGATTTCTTCACCATTTTTTTGTTTTTCTTCATTTGTAATAGTGAAAAGATTTTCAATCATACGTTCTTCAGGTAACTCTTTTAGTATTTTAATTATTCCTTTGACAACTTCATCATATACTTTGGTTATTTGATCGATATCAGCTTCATAATCTTCAGCAATATTATCGGTTTCAACTGTTAGTAACAATACATTGTCAGTAAAATAATTTGGTGCAAAGAGATATGTTTTTTCATTAGAAGCATATTCAAAAAATACTTGTCTTTGAATCATATAACAATCAATCCAGTTAATCAATCTGTCTACTGGAATGTACCAGTTATAAGCAGTTTTAGTAGAAAAATCTTTTAAAGATAATAAATATTCCTTTGAATTACTTTTTTCTAAGAATTCAATAGTTTTTTCTATTTGTTCGTCATGTGTTTTTTGTTCTAGAACTGTACAATATTCAATGTTTTGTTCTAATACATCAATAGCATATTTTTTTAAGTTATCAATCCCATATGTTTCAAACATAAATAGTTCTTGTTCAGCAGATAATCTTTGAATAAGTAAACCATTTGCATTAGTTTTATATTTAAACATATGTTTTCTTAAGTTCTTTTTATATTCTTTATCAGTGTAATTTAATCCTTTTACATACTCTAATCGTTCAATAGCATGTTCTTTATCATGTAAATTAATATCATTCATAAAATAAACCCTAAATATTATCTTATTATATATATGTAATTTAAATAATAAAAAACTTTAATAAGCGTTATAAGACAAATAAAATATATAAACTGGGGAGTTGAAAAAAATGGTATGTGAAATTAATTATGAAGCTAAGGAAATGTCATTATCTGATTACATTAAGAATTTATGTGAATTTGAAAATGTTGAAGCACTTTTTGAATGTGTAAAAATGTTAAAATCAGAAAAGACTTTAGAAGAAATTCAATCATTGGATGATGAAGCAATGTTAAAATATTTTATGGATGCTGAAAAAAAGATATTAAAAAAATAAAAAAATGACGATTAAATATTATTAGTATTTATAACTTAGTTTTCTGTTAAAATTTCTTCAGAATTGTTTATATATTCATAATTTTCCTTAGATTCTAAATAATAAAAATTATAGGATATGATCTTTCTTGGATCTACTGTATATTGGTTTACTTTAGGAATTTTTACTGGAGCAAGTTTAATTGTTTTTTCATCTTCATAACCTATAAAGGAATAATAATGTTTTAAAATTGTATGATCATCTAAAATTACTTTTAATATAAACTGTCCATCAAAATCATCATCTATTAATTGATCTTCATCAAATTCTTCCAATAAAACAGGTTCATAGCCAATTTTCATATAATTATCTATTGTACCAAAAATTTCTTGAAATTCTACTCTAATGGAATAATTTACATCATCTTCTGTGTAATATAAGCAACTATCTTTAGGTAATTCGATAACTTCATCATTTAAATCTATAACTTCTACAAATTTTTCTTCATTTTTTTCTGCAATTAACAATTTGATCACCATAATTATATCCAAATTATATTTTGGATTAAAAATTATTATTTATTTTTATATTATTATTCCAATAAGTTTAATTTAAAATTCAAATAAACGGATATAATTGATTTTAAAAAAATTTATATTAAAATAATAACATATTTTTTGTTCTATATTTAATAATTGGAATAAATAATATATAAATATTTTTATAATAATATTCCAAAATAATTAAAAAAAATATATAAAAAATCAGAAATCCAAAGTTCTTCCACCTCTGGAATCATTAATATCTGACTGATTATCTTCTAAATTATTTTGATTATCTTTTGGATAGTTTTTTGGAGGTTGAGGTTTAACATTAACTTCATGATCATACTCCTTTCTATCATCCTGTGCAGTAGCAGCAACAGCCCTGATATTAGCCCATTCTCTTATAGATCTTATTTGTTCTGATTGAGTTACACTTAATGGGATAGTATTGTTAATAGAATTTTCAAAATCTTTCATAGTAATACATCTATCTTCAGCAAATGCATCAAACAAACCCATAATAACAATTTGTTCTAATTCAGCTCCACCAAAACCTTCTGTTAAACTTGCTAAATGAGTTAAAGTTTCATCATTAATTACAAAATCTCCAATTACAGTCGGATCTTTTAATCTTGATTGAAGATGGACTTTAAAAATTTGTTTTCGTTCATTAAATGTTGGTAAATCAATGAAAAATATTTCATCAAATCTTCCTTTTCTCATCATTTCTGAAGGAAGACTGCTAATATTATTTGCAGTTGCTACAACAAAAACCGGTTTGGTTTTTTCCTGCATCCAACTTAAAAATGTTCCGAAAATACGGTTACTTGTTCCACTGTCACCACTATTACCTAGTCCTGAAAAACCTTTTTCAATTTCATCAATCCATAAAATACAAGGTGCAATAGCTTCTGCTGTTTTTATAGCTTCTCTCATGTTGGATTCACTATTTCCAACATACATATTAAATACTTTTCCAACATCAAATCTTAATAATGGTAAATGCCACATTGATGAAATACTTTTTGCAATTAAACTTTTACCACATCCCGGAACTCCAGTTAATAATACACCTTTAGGTGATGGTAGTCCATATTTTTTTGCAGAAGATAACCAGGATTTGTCACGTTTTCTTAACCATTTTTTTAGATTTTCCAATCCACCCACATCATCTATATTAACTTCTGAGTCTATATATTCCAGTAAATCATTTTTTTTAATTACCTGACTTTTTTCTTTTAAAACCAAATCAACATCACTGGCATTTAAACAAGCATCATTTACCATTGCACGAGCAAAAGCATTTTCAGCTTCTTGAAGTGTTAAACCTATAGCTGCTTTAATTAAAGATTCTTTTTCTTTATCATTCAAATTAACATTAAGATTAGTACTGGAATTAGCTTCTATCATTCCATCCAAAACTTTTTCTATTTCTTCTGCTGATGGAAGTTCAAAATCCATTACTGTAATGTCCTTTTTAAGATCATCAGGTACCGTAAAAATAGGGGATATAAAAATCACATTCTTAGGTTCATAACTTTGTTTTAAATTGGGCATTAAATCTTTTAAACTTCTAATTATACTATAATCTATTACACCATTGGTTTTTTCACAAAAAACATGGAAATCCAATATAATGAATAAAGCAGGTCCGGAATAATTCTTAATAAAATTCAAAGCATCCATTTTTTCAATAGTATTCTCTTGAATTATTCCATCATCATTTCGAAATCCTTCTGATGATTTCCATACAAATACCTTTCTAACGGTATGAATAAGTTCCTGTGTAAAAACTATTCTTGTAAGTTCATTAGTTAATCTTTCTTCTTCATATGTAGAAATATGTATAAATGGAAATCTAGCCCTTAATAAATCACATAATTCTTTTTCAAAATTACTCATATTTATCCCCACTATAACTAATTTAACTTTGTAAATTTTAGTATATAAAATGATTTGGATATAGATTGGTGTTGTTTTTATAAGTGATTTTTTTGTTATGTTCTATTTTATATTTAATAATCATTTAATAATAGATATATTTCTTATTTCCTTATAATATTTTGAATTATCCATGTATTTGCTAATATGAAAGATTCAACTTTGTATTTAAGTTATATCTTATTAATTTTTAATTATTAATCTACATTTAAAAATAGTTTTTATTTAAAGATTTATGAAAAATGAATTTTTAAAATTGATTAAAAAAAAAATAAAAAAAGAAAATTTATTTGTATAGACTTTAGAATGACAATGATGTATATCTGTGTACAGTTGTAGATTTATACCAGTTTCTGATATTGTTAAAACTGTTTCTACTTGAAGTTGTATCACAGGAATACCATTTTCCATTCACATATACTTGTGCCCATACGTGACCTACTACTAGACCACTTGAAAACGTACAAGTTGCATGACAGTAACGTGCAGGTATATTTGAGGCTCTCATTAAAGCAATAAGTAAATGAGCTTGATCAACACAATTACCTGTTTTTCTGTTTAATGTTCCTACAGAACCATATCTTGTATTCATGTAAAATGTATATGATACTTTATCACGTACATAATTGAATATTTTTACTGCAGCTGTATAAGCACTCGTTGTACCTGATGTTAAAGATGCAGCTAGGCTTTTTATTTGACTGTTTGTAACAGCACAATTTTTTGTAGATTTAACGTAACTTTCATACCCATCAGGAACTTCAAATTTATTGGTTGATGTTTTACTGATTTTTGTAACGGTAAGGGTTGTAGTTTTTCTGGAAGAAAGATATTTACCCTGACCACCATAAACAAATGTAATATTATATTTTCCATTCCATGATGAAGGAATTAAGTATGTTAATTTAGCTACACCATTATTTACATTTACTGTCCCAACTGTTTTACCATTTAATTTGAAAACTGCTTTTCCACCACTAACTAGATTACCTGATGAATCAGTTACTTTTGCTGTTAGTACTGTTAATTTACCACTTATAACAGATGTTGTAGTGATTGTTATCTTAGTACTTACTTGTTTTACAATATTTAACGTAGTAGTTTGTGTTATTGAATTATAGTTTCCATAGCCACCATAAACTACTGTGATATTATATTTTCCATTCATATTGGATGGGATTGTATAAGTAAGCTTAGCAACACCTTTGGTTACATTAGCCACACCTATAGTTTTTCCATTGATTTTAAAAGCAACTTTTCCACCATTAACTAAATTACCATTTGAATTGGTAATTGTTGTTACGAAAGTTGTGGATTTTCCTGAAATAACTGAAGTCGTATTAATAGCAATTTTTGGATTTACTTTTCCTTTTATTTTAAGTGTACCGTTTGAAGTTGAACTTTGATAGTAATCATTCTTACCATATACTACTGTAATAATGTAATTTTGACTCTTCCAGTTATTTGGAATGGTAAATGTTAATTTTGATCCACCATTTGATACATTTGCAGTTCCCACAGTTTTTCCATTGATCTTAAAAGCAACTTTTCCTACTTTTGCATATTCTCCTTCGGAAGTCGTTATGACTGCTTTAAGAGTAATTTTATCTCCTTGTGTAGCTGTAATATCTTTTACAGTTACTTTAGTATTTGTGTTGGATTTAAGTTTTAATGTACTATTACTTGTTGAACGTGCATAATAACTGTTTCCAGTATATACCGCAGTTATAGTATAATTAATATTTGTCCAAGTTGATGGAATTGTATATGTTAATTTTGCTCCACCATTAGATACCGTAGCATTTCCTATTGTTTTACCGTTAATTTTATAGATAACTGTACCATTTTTTACATAAGATCCTTTATCTGATGTAATTAACGATTTAAATGTTACTTTGGAACCTTTGGTAGATGTTATGTTATATACTTTAATATTAGTACTTGACTGAGTTTTAGTCATTGTACTACTAGCAGTACTTGAACTACTTTTTACTGAATTATTGGTATTTGATGTGTTTACTTTAGATATTGATTTTGTATTACTTGAGTCTGAACTAGATTTAGTTGAAATAACTGAGTAATCACTATTTACTACTTGATTGTCAGTGCTTTGTAATTCATAAGTGTCATTGGATGTAGTATCAGTAGCTGCTACTGAACCTAAAATCATTACACTTGTAATGAATAATAGGATCAATCCAAAATAACCCTTAATTATAAAACCTCCTTATTTAGAATAATTTGGATATAATTTATTAGTCTAAAAAAAGTTGTTAATACTTTTTATTAACAACATGGTTAATTAATAAGTATGTTATAACATATAAAGTTTTTTGAAAAAAATATCAAAAAAATAGAATTTAAAGCTCTTTAATTGTTTTAAAGATGAATTAATTTTATTTATAAAAAAATAAGCATAATGATATATTTTTATAATAATATTCAAATGAATTGTGTTTATTATATTAATTATAAACTTTTTAGAACTTGTAGATATAAAAATAAATTATATTCGTTATTTCAATAAAATAACTTATAATTGAACTTTATTTATTAATTTAATAAAATTTTTTAATCTTTTTGAAAGTGAATTAAAAGAAGTATTACTAACAATATTAAAATTAAGAAAAGGAGAGGATTTTTTTTCTAATATTTATTTTTTTTTTTTTTTTTTTAAAAAAAAAAGTTAAAATTGTTTTAGTTAATCAATAATTTAATTTGAAAAAAAATTTTTTATTAAAATATTGATTGTAACAAAAGTTATTTAATTATTTTAATTCTTTGACCATCTTTTTAAAGGAGATAAAATTTTTCTTAGTTCAACTCTAGCTTCTTCTTCAGAAATATCTCTATCATCTATATACATAGGAATTAGATGTTCTATTTCTTCCTCTAAAGTTCTATCCTCTTTAAATTCACCATTTTCATAACAATATTTACAGTATTCGTTACTCAAACTGGCATCTTTATTTGTTCCTTTGTACTTGTCATAGAGAGGTATACTACATGATTGACATATATTCATAATTTCACATCTAAGTTTAATTATATATTTAATTTAAAATAACTAGTATTTATTTAATAGGTAATTTCATTATCTAACTATTTTATTAGATAATTTGATAAAATATAATATTAGGCAATATATTCATAAATTGGAGAGATAATTTTGGAAGATAATGAAAATATTGAAATATTGAGAGGAGATCCAAAGAAAGCTTTAATTAAACTAGCCGTTCCTATGATATTTGCATTATTATTAATCAGTTTAAATCATATTATTGATAGGATATGGGTAGCAGGATTAGGTACTGATCCATTAGCTGCTATTGGATTTGTTTCACCAATTTTTATGATTATAATAGGTATAGGAAATGGATTAGGTGCAGGATCTAACTCCTTAATAGCTCGTTATATCGGTGCAAAAGATCATAAAAAAGCAAGTAACAGTGCTTTACATTCCATACTAATTGTATCATTGGGGTCTTTATTAATACCATTAATATTAATACCATTTTATGATCAAATAATTTTCTATATGGGTGCAAGCAGTGTAATTAATTATGCTAGAGACTATGGAATAATTTTAATAATAGGTACCTTTGCTTTTTTATTTAATATTTTATTTTCAAGTCAATTAAGAGCAGAAGGTGATATGAAAAAAGCAACTTTTACAATGGCTGCAGTAGATATTTTAAATATTATCATGGATCCGATATTTATTTACACATTTAATCTTGGAATAAAAGGTGCTGCATTAGCAACTGTACTTTCATCTATTCTTCCAACAATAATAGCTGTTTATTGGTTATTTGTTAAGAAAAATACATTCTTGGATTATGGTATTGATAATTTCAGATATAACTTTGGCTATATTAAAGATATATTAACCGTTGGGATTCCAGCAAGTCTGGAACAATTAATAATATCTTTAGTAAATATTATTTTAAATTCCATGTTGGTAATTGTTGCAGGTACTAGTATTATTGCTGCTTTCAATATATCATTTACAATACTACAACTTGGTATGATGCCTTGTATAGCAATAGGAACAGCTGCAATTACAGTTGCGGGAGTAGCATATGGTGCAAAAGAATTTGATAAAGTAAAAACAACCTGTCATTATGGTATAAAAATAAGTATGATGATAGCAGGTATGATAACTGCTTTAATAATAATATTTGCACCACAGGTAGCATTATTATTCACTTATAGTCAATCTAATGCTGAGCTCTATCAACTTATAATAGATGTTTTAAGAGTAGTATCTGTATTTTTAATAGTTACACCAGTAGGTGGAATCTGTGCAATGACATTCCAGGGTATGGGAAAAGGAGTTATATCTTTAATATTAACTATTGTAAGAGAACTGATATTTGTAGTTGTACTTTCTTATATATTTGGAATAATCCTAAATTTAGGTGTAAATGGAGTATTAATTGGATTTATTATGGGGTTAACTGTTGGTTCTATAATATCTTTCATAATCTTTGAATTATTTATGAAAAAAATTAAAGAAGCAAATATGTTTCTTTCATAACCTTTTTTTATTTTTCAATTTCAAATTTAGGAAATTCAGTATTCTTAATACATTTCTTTATATTTTTATTTAATTTGGAAACAAATTCTTTAACTAAATATTCATATTCTTGATATTGTATTACTGTTATATTTGTATTTCCATGAACTAATAATGAAGAATGTCTCATTTCAATAATATCCATAAACAAATCCTGATTATTCCAATAAAATTTTCCCATTGGATCTTTCAAACCTTTAAGTATATACAATTGTTCCTTAAGTGATAAATGAATATTATTATAGGAATTAGTAAATTTTTTTAGATATTCAATGAAATGTTTGTTAATTTTTAATTCTTCTAATCTGTTTAGATTGATATTATCTGTTTCAATTTTATAAAATTTTTTTAATTTAAGTTGTGTTGCTAATTCCAATGCCCTATACAATTGGATAATAGCTTCATTGTATTTACCTTCTTCATTTCGTCTTTTTGCATTATTTATTAAATCAATAACCAATCTATATTCTTTATATTCGGAACATATTTTTTTTAAAGTTCTGAGATTCTCTAAATGTTTTTCATTGATTGGTTGAAATACTTCAGGTAGTCCTTGATAGTTATATTTAATTATATTGTCATATTCAAATAAGTCCCAATCTTTATAAAAATTAATAACAGCTATTAATTTTTTTTCTTCATTCTTTTTAAAATTCATTAATGAAATCATGTTAATCATTGAATCATAATCATGATTATTAAAGAGTATTCTAAATATCTTGATTAAATTGTTATTTGATTTTTCATTTTCCTCTTTTATTTTATTAAGATATCTATCTATGTACGTTTCTTTATCCATTTTTGAAAAGTTGTAAATGGTATTAATTAAATGATTTGAAATATTATTTTCTATTATTCTATTATTATGATACATATTTTTCACCTTTTTTAAATTAAATAATAATTATCATTATTTTTTTTATTATTATTTTCAAAAATATTCCACATTAAATATATAATAATTATTATATTAAAAATATAATTATTTATTTTATAATTATAGCTTCAATTATTATTTATATTGAATTAATTATTTATATTTTGGCATATATTTTAATTTTTATAATAAAATATTATTCCAATGGTAAAATATCTTTTTTCTTGATAGGATGGGAATATCAATAACTATATATAGTTAAATATCAAGATTATTAATTATCATGATTAATAATGACAAATATTGATGCTATATATAATTGGAGATTAAAAAAATGAAAGGACTTGCAAGAATCAAACAAGATGAATTAGGTTGGGTAGAAAAAGATGTTCCAAAAATTGGACCATATGATGCATTAGTTAAACCATTAGCTTTAGCTCCATGTACTTCTGATGTACATATTGTATGGGGTAATGCATATATGGGTAGTGAACCTAACAGAATAGTAGGTCACGAATCTACAGGTGAAGTAGTTGAAGTAGGTAGTATGGTAAAAGACTTTAAACCAGGAGACAGAGTAATAGTTCCTGCAATTACTCCTAATTGGAGTACAGTAAATTCACAAAAAGGATTTGGACAACACTGTTATGGTATGGGTAGCGGAATGTCTTTTGTATCTGCTAAAGATGGAACATTTGCAGAATACTATCATGTAAATGATGCTGATGGAAATTTAGCTTTATTACCGGATAATGTATCTTTAGAACAAGCAGTAATGATATCTGATATGATGACAACTGGATTTTATGGTGCAGAACTAGCTGAAATAAAACCGGGAGATACTGTAGCCGTATTTGGAATTGGGCCTGTTGGTTTAATGGGAGTGGCAGGTGCTCATTTCATGGGTGCATCTAGAATTTTAGCAGTAGGTAGTCGTCCAGCAGCAGTTAAAGTTGCTAAAGAATATGGAGCATCAGAAATCATAGATTATCATAATGGAAGTACTGTTGAACAAATAATGGATTTAACTGATAATGAAGGTGTAGATAAAGTTATAGTGGCTGGTGGAAATCAAAATACTTTAGGAGAAGGATTAACTGTTCTTAAATTTGGAGGAGTATTGGGAAATGTTCTTCACTATGATGGGGTAGAAACAATTCCAGTACCTGCATTAGGATGGGGAGCTGGTTTATCTGATAAAACCATCAGAGGAGGAGTATGTCCAGGTGGAAGAGCAAGAATGGAACAATTAGTAAAATTGATTCAATATGGCAGATTTGATTCAAGTAAATTAATCACTCATAAATTCAATAATTTTGAAGACATAGAAGAAGCTATGATAATTATGAGAGATAAACCTAAAGATTTAATTAAGCCTGCAGTTATTTTAGAATAGATTTCTATTCTAACATTTTTTTTATAACCTTACAATAAATATTAACTTTTTTTTGCATAGCATTCAAAAATGTATAGCCTAATTAATTATTAATGATATATTATTAAATAGGGGAATATTATGATAATTAATGTAGGTGGAAGAACAGATATTGTAAATTACTATACTCCTTGGTTAATAAATAGACTAAATGAAGAATATGTAATTACAAGAAATCCATATAATCATAATCAATTAACAAGATATGATTTATCTCCCAGTGAAGTAGATGCTATAATATTTTGTTCGAAAAATTATAAACCAATATTAGAACATATGCCTGTGATTGAAAAGAATTATTCCTTATTCTGCTATTATACTATTACAGCATATGATAAAACAATTGAACCTAAAGTACCGGATATAGATGAAAGTATTGAAACCTTAAAAGATTTATCTCATATCATTGGAAAAGAAAAAATATCCTGGAGATATGATCCTATTTTATTTACTGAAAAATATTCAATTGATGAACATTTTAAGTGTTTTGAATACATTACTTCTAAAGTACATAAACATATTTCATTTTCTGTTTTCAGCTTTGTAGATATGTATAATAAAGTTTTTAAAAATATGCCTGAGATTCTAGGATTTAAAGAAGATGAAAAACATCAAATATTAACTGGATTAATAAAAATAGCGAATAAATATAATATGCCATTACAAAGTTGTGCTGTTTCAAATGAATATGAAAAGTATGGTATAAGAAAATCAGGTTGTGTAACCAGTAAAATACTTGAAGATTCAAATAACATAACATTTAAAAAAATCAAACATAGGGGTATGCGAAATGGATGCACATGCCTTCCATGGCGAGACATAGGTGAATATGACACATGTTTAAATGGCTGTAAATACTGTTATGCTAATAAAAGACCTGATATAGCAGAGAAAAAATATAGAAAACATAATCCAAAATCTCCAATTTTAATTGGAAATGTTAATAAAATGGATAAAATCAACAATGCTAAACAAAGTTCTTTTCTTAAATTCGATTCTAAACAGCAAAGATTGATATAAGGGGTATAATGATGAACGATAATGATTTTTATAACAAACGATTATTAAGTAATGAAAACTATAAAATATTTTTACCAAATATTCCACATATAACAAAAGCCCATTTAAGTGGAGATGGATTTAATAATAGATTAATAAATTAAATTTTTAATGACTGCTATCCTGAAATATAGGAATCAATACATTATGAATCTTTCTTTATTAG
>NZ_JAEELZ010000048.1 GCF_016282985.1 Methanosphaera sp. | reverse complement strand
GATATAATAAACGTTGAAAAAAAATCTTGTAGGTTTTAATGTAAACAAAGAGAATATACCTTAAAAAGTATGAGTAATAGTCAAATATAATTTACCTACAGAGCCAAAATTAAAAATTATAATACATGACACCAAACAAGAAAAAAATAGAATTTTACTACGATTAATGTTTAATAAATCGTTGAACTTAAAACAGGATATAAAATTATATCAAGAGTTTAAAAAATCTTTACTAAATAAAATATTCTGTTAAAAGTTTAAAGAATCATTATTAAGGGAAATATTAAGTAAATGAAGTAATTAGTGTATATTTCTTTTTACATTATACACTAATTACAGATACAGGACTATTTTTAGCTAATTTCTTATCAAAAGTTACTAACTTATCTAAATGATAATATTTAATTATTTCTATGATGGATGAGTCTGTAAATCCTACTTTTTGTTTATCATTTATATTTTTTTCAAGATAGGTTGTCATTACTTTTGAATTAAAAGTTGGAATATTGCATTCGTTTAATATTGTAAAATTATCTTTAATCATTAAATAAGTATTATAAGCTAAATTTGAACCTTCATATTGTCCAATAATTGTAATGATTTCATCCAAGACATGATTAGATACATAACAATCCTGATTTTCAAGGTCGTATTTATCATTTAATTCAACTGATTTCATGTGTAAATCATCATTTGATAGAATTAAACCTATTATAAAATTGGTATCCAAGAAATATTTAGTCATTATTATATAACTCCTCTTCTAATTTCACAGCATTAGTATTTTTACTCTTTTTTCCGGCTCCAATCATTTCACTAATTGTTACTTTTTTTCTAAATGTTACATAAAGTTTTCCATCTTCATTTTCTTGCCATTCAACAATATCTTCTGGTTCAACATTATATTTTTTACTATAAACAGTTGGTATTGTTGTCTGATTCTTTTGATATACTTTTGTTTCAACAACCATTTTTTTTCACCTTAGGAAAATAATATTCTAAGATTATTATATTTTTAGTATTATTTATATTTTATGAATATATTTATTTATGGAAATAAGTCAACAAGTATCGGAATCTTCTAAATTTTCACCACGAGCTACAGAACCGAATAGTATCATGGTATTAATTTTATTAGAATTAAGTTTTTTAGCAAACTCTTTAGATATATCTAATCTTTTTTTCATAAACGTACAGTCTCCTTTCTATTATTTATTGAAGGAGACTTTTAAAATGATGATTACACTAATCAAAAGACAGAATGGTGGTGATGTAATTAAAGATCTAATTCAAAAGTATGATTCTGAAAAAGAATTAGAACATTTATTTAACCAAACAAATAATATAGAAATGTTAATTGATTTGGAAAATTGAATTGCTTCATAAAATCATAATGAAACTATTGAAAAAGGAGAAGGTTTAGTTACCAATAAACTTAATTTATCACTAGATTTCGAAGTTCTAACTGCAATTAAATATATAAAATAATTTCAATAAGAGATTTAGCCCATAAAATGCATAAAGATGTTAAAACTATTCAAAATCATAAAGTAAAACTATTCAAAATCATAAAGTAAAACTATTCAAAATCATAAAGTAAAACTATTCAAAATCATAAAGTAAAACTATTCAAAATCATAACGTATATATATTCAAAAATATAGAAAATCCATAACTGTTTTATGCAGTATTTCCTCATCTTCAGATAATGTTATCTCATTTAATGAAGAATTTTTGAATAATCTTAAACCATTTAACATTAAATTAATCAATTTTTCTTCATAGTCCGGATTTTCCTTTATTTTAAAGTAATTAGGTAAATCCCATAGCCATGTACTCATTTCTTCTTTTAATTGAATTCCCTTCATCATTTAATTCACCCATTATCCTTATTATTGCTAATTGCTATTTGTAAAAAAGGAATACTAATCATCCATATTCTTAAACTTTAAAAATTCAAAAATATTTTCAATACATGCATACTGTTTCTTAGCCCATTTGCCATCATAACTTTATTATATAATCTATATACATTAATCAATATTTATATATACTATTTTAGTATTTAAACCCAATTGCTATTTAATAAAAGCATGTTTGATAGTTCTTAAGTTATATCTCGAGAGAAAATGCTAGCTGTGCTTGTAAAATCAATAATTTTCTTTTATTTTTCATTTTTTTAAATTGATGAGATTTTGACATACTTGTTATTTTAAGAATTTAATAACTGCTGATTAATTATATGAAATATTAACAGAAAAAATTTATATCACTATTAAATTATAAATATAATATAGTGATAAAAATGACTGAGATTTTAGCAAACTCTAAGATTTATAAAAATTATCAAACCGTAATTCCAAAAGAGGTTAGAAAAGAATTTAATGTAAACGACGATACCATAATTGAATGGACAAAAACAGATGACGATGAATTAAAGATTACATTTAGAAAAAAAGTCACTTTAAAAGATGTTGCAGGAATGATAAAAAAAGAAGACGACATAGACAGTGACTGGAATATAGATAAAGGAGTTTATTTAAATGAATAAGATTTTCATTGACACAAACTTTATTGTTGCAATATTTCGGGAAATCGAAGAAAATCATGAGTTGGCAGTAAAAACCTGTGAAACATTATTAAACAACTATGAATGCTGTATCAGCAATAGTATAATTACTGAAGTAGTAACAATAATAATGATGCGTACAAAAAATCTTAATTTAACACGTAATGCCTATTATTTCATGATTGATAATTTCACGATTCTAAATGAATATGATATTGACAAATATAATGACAAGGTATTCAAAGTATTTGAGAAATACAATACTAACAGATTTAATTTAGGTTTTGTGGATTGTTCTATAGTAGTTATATCAGGATACTATGACATGGACTACGTCGTCAGCTTCGATAAAAATTTCAAATTATTCGAAGAAATCACATTATATAATTTATAGGCTTTGTAAATTTTGTCTAAAACTTTTGTTGTTTTTCCTAATCAGGGTCTCTGGAACATTACTTTGAGCATATAAATGTTTCTGGCAAAGGTATTGCTTTTTACATTTTAATAGCGGGATATCTACAGAGCATCTCTTTTAAAAATATTATTGATTTTGTTCTTTATATCTGCGCTTAACGAATGAAAAATTAATAATCTTAAAAACAAAATTTAACAAAGAAAAGAGACTGTACGACAATTTTCTATATAAATTGTATATATTTCTATTATATACTAAAGATAATACTAGGTATTTTCTGGTTGTTTGTGTTTAAGATAGTGTGAATATTCCTTTAGGAAATAATTATAAGTTATGATTAGTCTGTCCTTACTTAAGCATAATTCATTCAATCTTATTTCTTCATTGTTTATAGATTATTTTTTTTTTCGTACAATGTTATATTGATTCATCTTTTAGGAAATCGATTATATTGAGATTTATAATGCCCTGTTTTGAATAATCAGTTATATCTTCAGTTATTATGTATTTGGGATAATTGTCTTTTATCTTCATTAAAGGTTTGAATTCTCTTTTTCTAGTTTCTTCTCCTTTCAATGTTTCTGAAACTTGAACGTATATTATACGGTTATTTTTTTTACATATGAAATCTATTTCATAATCTTGATATATTCCTACAGTGATTTTATAACCTCTTCTTAATAATTCATTGAAAACTATGTTTTCAAGTTTTTGACCTTCATTATGATTCTTATCTCCTATTAATGCTTTATAAAATCCATGATCCATCAGGTAATATTTTTCATTAACGGATAATATTTCTTTACCTTTTAAATCTTCTCTTTTTACTTGTGTGAATAATAATGCATTTCTTAATAATTTTATATAATTTAATACTTTTTCAGGATTAGCTTTCCTTTTTTCATGTTTGAAAAATTTGGATATGCTATTGGCTGAAAAGGTATGTCCTATATTATCAATTAGGAAATATATTAATCGTTCTAGAAAATCTAAATCTCGTATATCGTAACGTCTGACTACATCTTTTAGTAATATTGAATCATAAACGTTATTTATATAATCTATTTTTCCTTTATTTAATTGTTGTAAATATGGTAATCCACCAAATTCTTTATAATCTTCAAATAATTCTAGTTCTTCATATTTATTTAAGGTTTTATCTTGATTTTTATATGTTAAAATTTCATTAAATGATAATGGATATATCTTGAATTCAACATATCTTCCGGCAATATATGTTGCTAGTTCTCCAGACAACAAATTAGAATTAGATCCAGTGATATATAAATCACAGTCTAAATCAACCATGTAAGAATTTATACTTTTTTCCCATCCTTTTACATTTTGAATTTCATCAAAAAATAGGTATAATTTACCATTAATGTTTTCAACCAAATTAAATACAAGTTCATCTAATTCCTGTGAATTTTCTATCCATTTGTATTTTGTTGATTCAAATGATATTAAAAAGATATGGTCATCCTGGATGTGATAATTATTTTTTAATTCTTTTATTATTAATTTTAACATAGTTGTTTTTCCACAACGTCTCATACCAGTTAATACCTTAATTAAATCAGTATCAACAAATTCATTTATTTTATCTATATAAAAATGTCTATCAATCATTGATTTACAACCTTAAGTTATACCATAAAAAATATGATTTTAAAATAATTTTATAAGATATACATTATAAAATTTAGCATAATAAATAGTATATACGATATAACATATAAAGTTTTTGAAAATACAATTAGACATGTTGCATTTGTGTCATGAAAAAGTAGCAAAGATTTCAATCATAAATATGACTTAATGGTAAATATTAGGGTTCTGGAAAATTAACTTATTTTTGAGCTCATATTCAATTTATTTGGAAGATTATACCTAATATTGTTCAATTGGATGCAAAACTTGTCAAAGAAGAATTTATTAATGTTATTCCATTACTATCTACTCAATTAATAAACATTTGGTCAAGATTGTCTCATACAGAACAGGAGATACTGATTTCTTTATTCAACAGGGATATTAAAAGAATTAAAAATAACGGAGTTTGTTGGTGTTAAAAGTTGTTCTCTAAGTAGACCATTAAATAATCTTCAGAATCAGGGATTGGTTAGATGATTGATGGAAATATCATCTTATTGAGCCAATGTTAGGGCAATGGTTGAAATTAGAGTATAAACATAAAGGAATTTATCCCTACAGAAAAATTTAATCAGAAATAATATTCTTTTCTATATTTTACTATCAATAGTGTTTCATAGAATGTTTTTTTCTTTATTTTCGCCATATCTGGATGAATATGTGGAAAATCATCTTCATAATTGTCTAATAATATATTATCTGGCATGATTACTATTGACCATCCCCGTTGTGTTTCTTGAAAAATATGATTTTACTAACACCATGTTTATATTAACATAATTAATGTTCTTATTTTGTTTAGAATGTGTGATAATAAAATATACAATCAATATAGCAAAATAAGTGTCACACAGCTTCAATAATAAAAAAAAACTATAAAAAATGAAATATTAATCTATTTATATTATCAAATGATGGATTGAACTGATAAAAAAAGAAAAATATGGTTTAAACCTAAAAAAATTTACAACATCTAATATTTTATAATATATAATCCATAAAATATCATTAATTTTTAGAATAAAATCCATAAAAAATTATATTAATTGACTTATAATTTAAGTCTTATAAAATAATTTTTTATTAAATCATTCCTGAAAATACTATCATTACCATACATTCTCCATCATTTTATGTCCAATATAAGGAGGGTCATGTCATCAAACTGCTTTTCTCCATTGGTGAATTTGTTGATATCATTAATAAGATCCATTATGATGTTTTCACCTGATTCATGATTGTTCAGGAAATCAGTCAACCTTTCTTCGCCATATATCTCATGTTCCGTGTTATTTGCATCCGTGATTCCATCGGTATATAGGATTATTTCATCTTCCAGACTTACCTCATGATTTTTATATTCATAATTATCCATTACACCCATCACTATTTCCGAATCGACAT
>NZ_JAEELZ010000047.1 GCF_016282985.1 Methanosphaera sp. | reverse complement strand
ATATATTAAAAACATATTTTTTGATTAGATAGAGGTGTAGAATATGAGCCCAGAACCATCATTTACCCAATCATTACGAGAAGAAGGTTTCATTCAAGGTAGTGATGTCGTAAGTAAAGCAAACGATGCAAAAGATGAAGTAGTAACTAATGTTGAAGAAGAAGTAACACAAGTTGAAGAAACTGTAAAAACAGAAACAGAAACTAAAACAACTCAAGCTAAAAGTTTTGCAGATGACACAGCAAAATCAGCTTCTAGTGACTCATTTATTGGCAAAATAGTTGATGCTATTAAAAATATTTTCTAGTATTAAGTCGAATATATATTCACTTATTTCTTCTTTGTAATTAGATAATTACTATTTTTATAAAACTTTTTTTTTAATTTTAATTTTCAATATTCATTATAATATGTTTATCCTTCGATAATCAAATTATTTAAATAACCAATTAATTATTATTTTTACTATATTATTATCATAAATAGTCCTCATGTACATTATTATACTCAAAGATATGGATGAACCTTAGATTAAACCATTATATTTGAAGTTTTATAATAATTACTGTCTGAGAAAATATTTTTCGATAAATTTTAATCTAAAAAAGGAAAATATTAATAATAGAATAATATAATACTGTCAAATAATCAGTATCTGTTGAAATAAATTTCTAACTTATCAGATAATAATATCAGGATTTAGTGATTTAAATGGAAGATAGTTTACAACACTTGGAAATTACAGAAAATATAAAATTTATGATTAAATATTGTGATACATTTCTTGATTATTGCCATGAAGAAAATTTATCAATAGACGGAAATATTGCTGGAGAAATCGTAGACTCCATAACAGAAATTGAAGATTTCTTAGAAAATCCTGATGAAATTCTCAATCAAGAAGACTTAAAAACTATATATGATGAGCTAAGTAACATATATGATGGATTACTTAATTTAAATGATATCAAATTATTTAACAATATACATATCGTTTATTCCATTTTATTAAGACAAACAAAAGAAATATTAGAAAAAATTGATAGTGATTGAAATGAATGAAGTGATTTTTCATCCGATTGGATATATAAAAAGTCCATTTAAGAATGTTGAAGATGTTCCAAAGGCAGAAATTGATGCAAAGAAATATGAAGGACAATTAGTTATCGATGAAAAATACCTGGAAAGCATGGCAGATATGAAAGTAAATGAAGAATACCTGCTACTTTTTTATTTTCATGAATGTAAAGAATATAAACAAACAGTACCTTTAAAAGGTATAGGACCTTTAACTGCCTTATTTTCTACACGTGCTCCATGCAGACCCAATCCCATCGGCGTGTCCAATATACTGATAACGGATATTAAAGAAAATATAATAACTTTTAAAGGTGTGGATATGTTGGATAATACTCCAATATTAGATATTAAAAAAGTTTTCAAATAATTATTCAAAAACTTTAACTACTTTTTCTAATTCTTTTGGAATATTTATCTTTTGAGGACAATAATCTATACACTTTCCACATTTTATACAATCTGATGCTTTTTTATTGTTTTTCGTTATATAATTTCTATAATACATGCCTATGGAATGAGACTGATCTAATAATTTTTGGGAATTATACAAATTAAAGAATTTAGGTATATCAATTAATTGAGAACAGTGATTAATACAATATTCACATCCTGTACATTTTATTTCTATATCATCAGTTATGCTCTTAGATACTTTATTCAACATAGAATAATCATTTTTGTTTAATGGGGAAAAACTTTCAAATATATTAATATTCTCTATCAAATCTTCCATTTTATTCATTCCACTTAATATTACTAAAATGTTATTTAAAGATAGATTATATCTAAAACTCCATGAAACTATGGAATTATCCCTGTCGTATTCTTGAATAATATTTTTAGCTTTTTCTGGTAAATTTGCTAGAGCACCACCCTTTAATCCTTCCATAATTATTATGGGTTTATTATACTTACATGAAACTTCATAAATACCTTTAGATTGTATGATTTTATCATTCCAATCCAAATAATTGATTTGTAATTGTACAAATTCAATTTCGGGATGTTGTTCTAATATTTCATCAAGGAAATCTGGAGAATCATGACAAGAAATTCCTATATGTTTGATTTTTCCTTCATTTTTCATTTTTTCAATAAAATTAAAAGCATTAAAATTTATACATTTTTGATAATGTTTAGTACTTAAATTATGAAGCATGTAATAATCAAAGTATTTTACGCCACATCTGTCTAATTGTTCATTAAATATCTTTTCCATATCCTCTTCTTTTTCAAGATTAAAAATTGGTAATTTACTAGCCAGGTAAAAAGAATCTCTGGGATATCTGGAAACTAATACTTCTTTAATAGATTTTTCACTATTTCCATTTAAATACGTATGTGCAGTATCAAAATAATTATATCCCTTCGACATATAATAATCTACCAATTCTTTAAATTTTTCAATATTTACCTCTTTAGACTTTTCATCAATTAAGGGTAATCTCATTAATCCAAAACCTAATTTTTTCATTTTTCTACACCAGTTAATAATAAATTTAAAATTTTAAATATAAAAAATTATAAAAAATTATTATTATAAAGAACAGTAAAGGTGTTATAATGTTAATTAAGTGTGATATATGTGGACATGAATTTGATCATACAGAAGCTGAAACCTGTGACTGTGGATACGATCCTGCATCAGCTAATTTGAAATGTCCAAATTGTATGATAGATTTAATCCTTCCACCAGAACTTGAAGCAGAAAGACAAAAGGAAATCGAGGATAATTCATTATATGCTAAATTGGAAAGAGAATTTAGTAAAAAGTAATATTTTATTACATTATATTCTAAAAAAAATAGGAGATTATATGAAAATTAAAGTATCATTATTTGATTCAACAACTGATGATTTGACAATAGTAATTGATTTATTAAGAGCAAGTACTACAATAATTGTTGCATTAAATAATTTTAATAAAGTAATACCTGTAAATAATGATGAACAAGCTTTCAAAATAAAAGAGGAACATCCTGATACCATACTTGCAGGTGAAAGAGATTTGAAAACCATTGAAGGATACGATATAACAAATTCACCAAAGATGATCCAAAATTATTCTGGAAATATTTTTGTAATAAATACTACTAATGGAACTAAAGTTCTTGAAAAAATTAAAAACCGAAATGAAAAAATCAAAGTACTCATAGGTGCTAGTATAAATGCAAGGAAATTAGCTATGAAATCATTGGAAATGGCTGACCATGAAATTGAATTAATTATGGCAGGTCGTCATGAAAAATTTAATATTGAAGATTGTGTTGGTGCCGGATTGATTGTTAATGAAATAATTAAAATTGCTCATGAAAGAAATATTGAAATTGAACTGGACGAATCTGCTTTGGCAGCAAAAATTATAGCTGAAGATACAAATAGAGCTAAAGAACTTATTGGAAACAGTCAAGCTTCCAAAAGATTAACTAAAATAGGTTTAGAATCCGATGTTAAACTATGTCAACAATTAAATTCTATGGATATTGTTGGTTTATATGAAAATAACGAAATAATAAAAATATAACTATAACATTATTTATACCAGTATTTACAAACATTTAATTAATTCTCAGGGCGAGGCGAAATTCCTCACCGGTGGTAAAATTATAAGTCCACGAGCTTGAAAAAGTTGATTTGGTGAAAATCCAAAACCGACGGTAAAGTCCGGAAGAGAGAGAATATTTAATTATATCCATCTTATTTTTATAGCCCTGTTTCATTTATTAAAATATACAAGAGGTAATAACATGAATCATGAAGAAATGTTAACAGGAAATTATATCGAACGTGTAGAGACTGCAGTAGAAGCAATAAAAAATAAAAAAGGTGTAATAGTCACAGATGATGAATCTCGTGAAAATGAAGGAGATATGTTTTTCTCAGCTCAGCATGTTACAGAAGAACAAATGGCATTATTAATAAGAGAAGGTAGTGGAATTGTCTGTTTATGTATGACAGAAGATAAAGCAGATGAACTTGAATTACCATTAATGGTTGATAACAATACAAGTACTTATGGTACAGGTTTTACTATAACTATTGAAGCAGCTGAAGGGGTTACTACAGGAGTTTCAGCAGCAGATAGAGTTACAACTGTTAGAGCAGCATCCAAAGATGGTGCTAAACCTGAAGATTTACATCATCCAGGACACGTTTTCCCTTTACGAGCTAAAAACGGTGGAGTTCTGGAAAGAGATGGTCATACAGAAGCAAATATTGAATTAATGAAATTAGCAGGACTTAAACCTATGGGAGTTTTATGTGAAATAACTAACCCTGATGGTACTATGGCCAGAATGCCTGAAATCATTAAATTTTCAAAAGAACATGATATGCCTATCGTAACTATTAATGATATTATTCAGTACATATCTGAATAATTTACTATTTTTCTTTTAATACAGATACAGAGGAATAATATGTTCTATGAATGTTTAATGGTAGGATTAGGTGGTTTTTTAGGTAGTGTTTTAAGATATCTGATAGGATTTATACCTATTAAAGAATCAACAACCTTTCCAATAAATACATTTATCATTAACATATTAGGTGCCATATTGATATCCCTTATAGCATTTTACATAAATAATACTATGCATGATGTTAATGCATCAACACTAAAAAATATCATATTATTTTTAAAAGTAGGTGTTTGTGGGGGATTTACTACATTTTCAACATTTGCTTTGGAAACAGGTGATTTAATTAAAAATGGAAATATAGAAATGGCATTTTTATATGTATTATTAAGTGTTGTTATTGGTGTAACAGTAATCTTTATACCTGAAATACTATACAATAACCAACACATTTAATTAATTTAACGAATTTAATATTTCAAATTCTTCTATTTTTTCCATAAATAATTTTCTTTGACTATATTTATTTCTTAATACTGAAATAAGATTTTTTACAATTTCAGAACTGTTTCATAGGATATCATAATATCCAAATAATTTAGAATTAATGTATAACCTGAAATATTTTTTGACGTTTTGGATTCTTTTAAAACAAGATTTTTATATATCTCTAAAATATCATCATTATATTTTTCTCCAATATATTCCCTATAGTCTTCTAAAAGATCTATTTTACAGTTATTAATTATATTATAATATAAATTATCATAATCTCCTTCTTCCACATAAATTTCATTTAAAAAATCAAATGAATAATTTTCATTATAAAACTTTATTAATAACTCTTTTTCATGAATCCATTGTTCAGTGCTCGTTAATTCTTTAAATTGCTTAATGAAATACATATCCTTAATGTTGAATTCACAAATAATGTTTTTTAATTCATTTATAGCATTTTCTTTATCATTAATGGTTTGATATAATGAAAAGAGTAAAATTGTGTCTTCTAATGAATAAGTATTTCCATGAATAATTTTATTTTGATTAAGGTAATCAATTGCTTTATCAAAGTTTTTATCTTTTATTTCAGACTCAATTAATATTTTCATGATTTTTTCATGAGATTTATTGTTTTCCAAGAAAGATTTTTGATCAATCAAAGAATAATCCAATACTTTCATCAAATCATATTTTGCCAATAAAATATCCACAGATACCTGTTTATGTTCATTTATTACTTCATCCACTGTAGTATCCAATTGTTTAAGCATAGGTTTTGAATCGAATTTGTCAAAACATATTTCAATCAAGTATTTGGTAGTTTTAGAATTGTAATCAAAGCGTATTTTATTTATTAAATAATTATATATTTCTTCATTTTCATTAGAATCTTGAACTTCTATGACTTTTTCCATGTAATAATTACATTCTTTTAAAATATCTTCAATATTTATATACTGCGTAACATCATCTTTTTGAGAAATATTTTCATAGATAATATACAATAACTGAACTACATATGAATATTCCTGATTCTTAAATAATAAACTTATTTTATCATTCAAAAAGTTTTCCAGGTACTTCTGGAATGGTGCTTCCTGGAGAAATCCGTTTTCATTATACAATTCAATTACATCGATATTGAAAATATTTTCCAGCATGTTTTCATAATTGTCAAAATCTTCCGGTGTAAATTCATTTTGAAATTTATTTATAAAATCTTCTTTAAACTCAGCATCATACTTAAATTTCTCATAAATAAATCTACGAAGTTGTGTTTCATCAACATTATCTATTAATTGTGTAAAAAGAGCATCTTCATCATTATCCACGATGTTAGAAACCGTGTTATTATTGATTTCTTCCATTTTATAAAGGGTTGCAACCATATGTTTACAGTTAAAATCAGCATATGAATATGGGCATGTGCAATATAATGAATCTATATTATCTTCATGAAAATTAATTTTAACATCATACGTCTTGGATCTTGAACCTTCTACTTTACTGGTTATGGAATTATCTGTTAAAATTACATCATAAACTCTGTTTTCAAGATAATATTTAAATCCTCTATCTAATCTATCTTCATCAAACAATGATTTCCAATTCATTATATTGCCCCTATTTCTTAATATTCTATTTATAAGTTTATTTTGAAATAGTTTTGTACAAAAAATATTATTTAATTAATTTAATAGATATTAATCCTAATTTATTTCTATATTTGTCTTTTAATCTAGGATGCAATATAAACTTAATTTGATTATACTCTTCTATATCATTAAATAATTTCTTGTTTAATGTAAATGATGTAGTTGGTATTCTATTACTACTCTGATTTT
>NZ_JAEELZ010000046.1 GCF_016282985.1 Methanosphaera sp. | reverse complement strand
TTATTGAATCAGCTGGAGCACCAATTTTTTTTGCCTTATCACCATTTTTATTTGTACCAGCCACCACAAATACTACATTGTTTTCAGACTGTATTTTGTCTAATGACGCTGCTTCATGCGATATAAAGTTCTCATTAACCTCTAATTCAGATCCTAAAGATAAATTCCACACATGGATGGTAGGATTTTGCCTTATTATTTGTTCTATCTTCTTCATTATTGTAATCGAACTATTTGGTCCAGAAGTTGCTACCCCAAAATGTTTAACTCTAAATCTACCACAGCCATCATCATATAACGGATTAAATGATGGCCCATCCACAATTATAGAAGTTACAGATGTCCCGTGTTCATAATCTTTTTCAACTTTTGGTATATTATCATCAACCATGTCCTCATAATCTACCCAATTTTTAAAATACACAGACTGATCAAACAGAGTATCTATAACACCTATTATTGGTTCATTCGTTGGGTCTGGTATACTAGGGAGCTGACTATTATCTGCATCTTCTACCTCTTCAAAAATGTAATTTGCCATATCGTAGGTAGCCATAGCTACAAGGTATGGCACCTGTTTTTTAAATATATTAAATGATTTTGGATTATTAAACTGTATTGAGGCATTCTCCTTAACTATTTTATAATCATTTTCTGAGATTCCTAGTTCATTCATTACATCTTTTATATCTTTGCCTATATCATAATAATTTACAATACTATTCTCATCAATTAAATCACTATTATCAACTGTACCAAATTTGGATACAATATCTATATCGGAAATAATATCACCAAAGAGTGATTTTGATAATCCTTTTTTTTCTATTTCTTTTTGATAATTTTTGATGTTTGTTAAATCTTCACTGTCTACATTACCATTGAATACGTTTTCTACTATTGTTTTTGCTTTTTCCAACTTATCTATATTTTTCTTAATAGTATCCAACGAAACAAAATGAGTTATTATGTGCTTTTTCTCTTCGGAAAATTTAGCACCAACTATAGATTCATTGGACGGTTCACTTTTGCTAGAAAGAAGTGTTGTTATTCTTTTGCTCTTAGGCACAATTCTCTTATAAAACACACTAACTAAAGCTCCACCTAATAAATTATCCTTTTCCCATTTTGTATATAATTCTTCTAAATTTGAAATCAACCTTTCTATATCATCAATACTGACATGACTTGTTTTTGGAATTGATGCTGGTCCTGGTTTTCCTAAGCTTTTTTTCTCATTAAGCGTTCCTTTTAATTGAATTAAACTATTCACTATTTAGCCCCCTTGAAACTTGACTTTTAGATATACCAGTTAATTCTTCTATCTCACGCACAGTAAATCCTTCTGATTGTAATTTTTTAATATTTCCATCTATCTTAGAATTAGTTATATTTTCATATAATCGTATTAAATAGTCATATTCATTTTTAGGATTACTAAATGCTAATGATGTTTTTATTAAATTTTTCAAATCCCCTGGATATATTTTTTCATTCATTAATAATATTATTTTTCTAAATAATCTAATATCTTTTGCTGCATTACTAAATTTTTCTAAATACTCATTTAAAATTGTCTCTGCAACATCAACTAAATCTTCTTTTGTATATCTATCAAAATTTATGACACCATCAAATCTTCTAACTAATGCTTTATCAAACGATTTGTATAAATTAGTTGTTGCTATTAAAACAACTCTTTCATTTAAATTATCAAGCTCCTTTAATAGAGTTGACGTTGCCCTTCCCATCTCTCTTAAATCATTATTATTTAGTCTATCTAGTGCAATTGCATCTATTTCGTCAAATAAGATAATGGCATTTTCTGGATGAGCTAATTTATTGATTTCTCTGAATGCTTCTGTAATATTCTTAGATGTTTGCCCTAACTTGCTATCTATAATAACATCAAATCTAACCATGTATAGTTCACGATTAAGAATTCTTGCTATTTGTTTGACTGTCTCTGTTTTACCACTACCAGGAACACCTTCAAATAAAAACTTATTGACACCAATATTATGTCCTATTGCATTAACTATGCCAAGAACATCATCTTTTATTTTATCCGGTAAAGGTAGTGAAAAATTTGATATTTCTATTTTTTCAAAATATGGTGAGTTTGTTTCATTAGTTTGTGGTGTAAAAGTATTAACATTAGATAATAATGCCATAACATACTCCGCTAATTCATGATCACCTGTTCTATCAAAATCCCTTGCAATATCATATGCTTCACTTCTAAATGCAGCATCATTATTTTCAGAATAATACTTTATTAAATTTAAAACATTAATTTTCTTCATTTTTATCACCTATTATAATTATAAAATATATTGGGACAAAAGTCAACTAATTTGAAACCTAGATTTGACTTTTGCGTAAACCTGTGATATTATGTAAGTGTCTTACAAGACAAATAAAAAGGGAAAAAACCATGGTATAGTTTCTTCCGGCAAATTAATTATACCATTTCCCTTCTAAAAAGTAAACTTTTTTAGTTTTGTGAAGAAAGGAGAAAATGATATGACTAATAAGAAAAAGTATGTCTTCACGACATATATAACCATAAAAGGCGTACGCATATATGCTAGTGATTATGGAAAAAAGGCATTTCGCATTGAGGTTAGAGACTAAAGTCTCTGACCTTTTTTAGATAGTTTTGTAGATTCTTATCTACACAATATACATAGCAGCCTTTCATACCTCTTGTCATTAATGTTCTATATGTATTTTTGATTATTCTATCTGCTATTCTATTTGCTTCATCTTGTCCATATTCATTTGCTATCTTGTTTATTCCTTTTAATGATTGATCTGTTGAAGCTCTTTTTCCGTAATCGGTAACTATTTGTCCGTTTTCGTATCTAATATCATTACCAATGATAACACCCACATAATCAAATTCTAATCCTTGGCATGTATGAATACATCCAATTTCATTTACTGAAGATGGATCTATTGCCCAGGTTTGAGAATTACCTAAATTCCAACTCATTTCAAAGTTGTATTCAGGTATAACTATATCATGAATATTGCTATTGTTTTTACCTTCACTAATCCCGTTCCAACAATAACCAGCAACTAGTCTTGATTTATTATTTTCTCTATTCTTTTCTTCAATTAATCTTCTTAATTCATTAGGACTATCTATTACTTTAAAATCATATTGGAAATCATCCAAGTCATAGTTAGCTGTTTTTCTAATATCTAATACATTATCTAACCATGCTAGATAACCATCAGAACCATTACACCTAAATTGACTTTCTAATTCTACAATTCTAATACCTGCTCCTAATTCATTAGCATACTTCTTTATCTCATCTACTGAACCAATATCCTTTAATGTTACCTTTTGATCTTCATCTATAAAGAATATAGAAAAGTTAGAAGCATTAATTATTTCTTTTATTTGATTTTCACCTAAATTTTGGAACATACCAGATTTAGCATTTAATCTATGTGCCTCATCTACTACTAATACATTAACTTCATTCTTCTCTGCTTCAGTAAATTGTCCTGAACCTTGGAATAAATTATTAATATAAGCCATTTTAAATGTACCTTTTAATTTATCTCTAAATACCGCTCTTGGGGCTGCATTTTTAGTTACATAGAAACAAGTCATATTTCTTTTAGTTAATTCTACTAATAGATTAATTGCTAAAACAGATTTACCTGTTCCAGGTCCCCCTTGAACTACTAATACATTTTTATCATTACTTGATACTGTGTCAATAGCCATTCTAATTGCATCTTCATATATAACTTTTTGTTCATCTATCATGTTGAATTCTTTATTACCTTGTAACATTTTAGATAAAGAATCTTGTAATCTTTTAGATGGTCTAATTCTACCATTTTCTATTTTATATAATAATTCTCTATCATCACCTTCAACAATATATCTCTTGATAAATCTTCTTAATTTTTCAAAATCATTACTTCCAAACATTGGAGCTTCTTTTATATATTCTTGATATTGACTACTACATATAGGATCAGTATCTCTTAAATCATAATTATGTAAGAATGCACATGGATATAATCCAATATCATCTAATTGTACTGTCTCATTAAAATCTTTAATTAAATTAGCATAACTTAATGCTTGATATGATGGATGAGCTACTTCTCTTACTCCACCACCAGTAAAAGTAGATACTATTCCATCTTTACCTTCTACAGCAGTACAAGTTTCCCATTGTTTCAATTCAATAATAATTACTGAATCTTTTCTATTATTATCTCTACCAGATAATATAAAATCTATTCTTTTAGAAGTTGTTGGAATATTAAACTCAATAGCAACACCAGCATTATCAGGTATTTCATTATCGTCTAATACTCCTCTCATATATTGCATAGAATTCTTCCATGAATTTAATTGAGATTCACTTGTTCTTCCAAAAAATTGTTTATATCTATCATATATTTTATCAACAATTCTATTTAAATTAACATCATCAATAAAACCTGATTTTATTCCTTCATATACTAACATACTACTTCACCTGTTTTTTATTATTCTTACCCCATGATGATATCTTAGAAGAGCATAATTCTGTTAGAGGTTCTCCTATTGCTTTTTTATAGTTAAATCCCAATAATTGCATTGATTTTAGCGTATCAACACTTATTAAGTCTTTGAATTTTTTGAATGATTCAATGTCAATATTTGGGCTCATATCTTTTAAAATATCCAATACTGTTGAAATGGTTTTATTTAAATGCTGAATATCTATATCAGATATCTCATATTTTTCTATTTCTGTTTTATATGATTGCGCTATTCTTATAGCTTCTGCCCTTTCCTCAATCAATTCATTAACTATTTCATCATATAACTCAATTGTTTTTTTATCATCTTTTTTTGTTTTTGCTACACTAATTCTTTTCTGTATAGTACTAGCAGTACTTTTTATAGCCAAACTAGATAGTGATACTCCTAATTCAATTAGTTGTTCTTTTGCATAATCCATAATATTCCTCCTATAATTTATTATATTTTGTACTTTTCCCTTTTGATTTATCAACAGGGTATTTTTTGGCAGTTTTTTCCATCTTATCTAAAACTATTTGCTTAGGATCTACTCCTAACTTATCTGCCAGTAATATACAATAATTAATGACATCAGCTAGTTCTTCTTTTACTTCATCCAAATCATATTCATTATTCCATTGAAAACATTCAAGTAATTCTCCTGCTTCAATTGAAATACTCTTAGCTAAATTCTCTGGAGAATGAAATTGATCCCAATCTCTTTCTCTTGTAAATTCAACTACTTTCTTAGTTAACTCTTCCATGCTATTACCTTCCTTACTTTTTTAATCGAGTATTATGTGTGTCTCTTGTATTATTTTGGGGTACTTTTTATTTATATATTTTACTAATAGTTTGAATTTCTTTTTATAGATAAAGCCAACAAATTCCGAATACTCTATCTTTGCAATTTTTTTCATATCAAATAAAGAAAGATGATGTTTTTTTATTAAATTTTTATTTATATAAGATTCGTATTCTTCTTCTTTTAAAAGTATGTCGCTTCTGCCGTATTCATTTAAAAATTGTGTATATAACCAGTAGCATGTTTCATTTTCTGTTTTTAAACTAATGTGTTCTAAACATTTTATTAGTTGCTTTAGCTTGTTATTAAACTCATTTAATGTATTATTCATTACTTCACCTGTTGCATGTAATATATTATTACGATATTTAATAATAGACTTATACTCGTTTATATGATCTTTTTCAACTCCTAATAAGAACAAAAAATTAAGAATTGATGCTTCTTTATAATTTGAAAAAATGAATGGTGAATTGCTTGTTATCCATTCTTTTTTATTATCATCACCTAAACACAATACCAAATCAGTAAATTTTTTTAAATCTTTATCTCTTATTCTCAATACATATGAATATATAATATACATAAAAATCATATGACAGCTAATGTATGCGCTTTGATACAACTGGTTTGCAAGACTCTTTCTTATATTTTTCTCATGATAAGCAATGAATTTGAATTCTTTTCCATCTTCTATATCCAATGGTAAAAAATTTATTAATTCAATTACATACTCATTTTCATAATCCATACTATCACCTAGTTTCATTATACTATGATTTGTCGAATTTTGTCGAAAATATTGTTTTTATATTTACACAAAATAAAAAAACTAATCGTTCCTTATTTTATTTCAAAACTCTCTGTTTTTAGATCACAGTAATATCTACCTGATGTTGCTGTGAATTTTAATACACAATAATCTGGATCTGTTACTCCTTGTTTATAAAATATTGTATCTCCTTTTTTCCAAATCATGTTTTTAGTTTCTTGGTCTGTTAAAACTTCCATTTTACCTTTTAACATAACTCCTATATATTTAATTAATCCTTTATGATAAAAGTATATACTTGCGTTTGGATTATCTTTATATTGTTTTACTCTCATAGATGATGTATTTGTTGAAAAGTAAAATTCCTTTAGTCCTATTCTTTTTCTAGGTTTTAACATTGCTTTTACATTAGGATAGTTTTCTTTATCTATAGAACATATAAAACTTACTTTTTGTTTATCTATAAATTTTTCTATTTTATTTAAATCCATATTATTTCACCTATTTTCATTTTAGCATTGTTTACTATGATTATAAGAAAAAACATCTATAAAAGATGTTTATTTTAATATTTTCTTTTTTTCTTTTTCAAATTCTTCTTTAGTTATTATTTCATTATCTAATAATTCTTTTAATTTGTTTAAATCATCATATTCTTGGCTCATATTTGATTTTATATACTCATTATCATTATTCTTATTAATTTCTTCCACATCTTCAAATTTTTCTCCACAATGGGGGCATTCTTTTTCATTAGCAGTAATTAGTGTTCCACAATTAGAACACACGATGGGTTCCACTTCTTTTTTCTTTTTTTGTTTTTCTTCTTCAAATATAGCGTTACATTTTTTGCAATACTTATCTTCTTCATGACATAGGGCCCCACAATTTGTGCAAATGAATTCTTTTTTAGATTCCACTTCCTTTTCTTCTTTATTTTCATCATAGTTAACAAAAAGCCATTTATTTATGAAATAATACATAATTGCTCCTATTCCACCAATAAATGAAAAATGTATTATGGTCATTAAGATCATTGATATTACAAATAGTATAATGCTATTCCACAAGCAGATCTTTTTACCTTTTCTTAATTCAAATTTTTCTTTGTTTATCAATCTCCATATAAATGGCACTATCATCATCATTGTGGATATAATCAATAAATCAATAAGTGCATATTCTTTTGAATGCTCATAAAAATAGTCATTACCACTGTTTAAATACTGTCCACAAAGTGAAAAATATAATACTAATAGTAGGATTACAATGCCAAGTGTTTTATTCTTGCCCTTTTTTTTGATATTTTCTGCCATTATTAACACCCTCCATCCCAATATCCTTTGCTTTGTGCAGTAGGCTTATTATACGCCCAATATGAATAACTGCGATCTCCTACTTTTTCTAGCATACAATCATATGTATAATAATAGTTTCCATAACCTTCAATTACGAAAACAATATTGTTATCAATTAAGTTCAATTTGTTTCTAATATAGTTTGAAGTTTTTCCACCTGTAATACTATTCAATTCATATTTATAATAATTATGCATTCCCTTTTGATAGCTTACTTGCGATTTTAAATCAGCTATTTTCTTATTTTTGTCTTTAATTGTTTTACTATTGTTTAGAACTAATAAAACAATCACTATTAGTGATAATCCAAATAAAACTATAAATATCTCTAAGGGTAACAATAATGGATTTTTTTCTTTTTTTGGTTTTTCTTCAACATTTACTTCTCTACTTTTCTTATATTCCTCTAATGTGATTTTTTTTGCCATTCTATCTCTCCTTTATTTACTTTTTTTACTACCAAGTTTATACCCAGCATATCCAGCTCCAGCAACCCCAGCTGCTCCTGCTCCAATAGCAATGTACTTTAAATAGTCATAATTTTCTGTTTCTGATTCATTATCTAAACAACCACCATGCCCGGAACAACATCCTTGATGGCAATCATTACACGAATTACTTTCTTGGCCATCATTGCATATAATATAAGCCTTAACATCTATGCATACTCAAAAGATTATAAAGGCAACAATCACTAATGCTATTTTTTGTATTTTTTGCATTACATCACCTCTATTATTTTGATTATAACATAGTTTTCAATTTTTCAACATAATT
>NZ_JAEELZ010000045.1 GCF_016282985.1 Methanosphaera sp. | reverse complement strand
TTAATAGAATCTTCTTGAATTTAATTTTTTTATCAGTGATTTCCTTATTATATATTAATAATATCCTTTTCTGCATTTTCAAAATGGATTAAAACATTCATGTGAAAAACTCCCATTGACCATTAATCAACAGAATAATTATAATTTTACCTAAAATATTCTGAAGCCATATAATGTGCTTTCCCTAAAAATGAACTAGTATAATCTTTTCCTGTTCTATCTTTGGCAATTCCAAATTTATAACTTTAACATATTCATTATAATGAAGCATTAATTTTCTTGCTGCACTTATGAGTGGATTACCCCTAAATGTTGGTCAATGCATTAATGCATTTTTAGGATCATTAGAATAAAATTCATCGTATATTTTGGGATTCGCTAAAGTTACTGCATGGCATATATCCCACTATTAGTGCATTCCCAAGCAACAAAATATCAGGTAGAACTACTTTTGACACAAAAAGGTATCCAGTCCTACTGAGACCAGTCGCTACCTCATCAAATATTAGAACAACATCATATTTATCGCACAATTCCCTTGAATGGTTTAGGAATGAAATGTCATATATCCTCATTCCACCGGCACACTGTAAAAGAGCTTCTACTATAAATGGCTTATTTCACTGTGAAATTTCTGGAATGCTGATTCCAAAGCTTGAATCTCGCTTGGAATATGTATTACGTTATTACGTATACCACAATATTTCAAAAAAAGTGATAATCTTTGGCTTTATATGTGTGTCACCATGGTATGAATGCTTTAATGATAATTTTTTTGTGAGAAATTTTCCATTGTTATTGTAATTTCCCTCATTGTTAAAGTTGATATAGTATTAGATGGGGTAAATATTTTTGTCACACATTTACCACCACACTTGTTCATGTGGTATTGAAATGTCATTTTCAATGCAATTTCCATGCTACACTCAGAATTGGAGGAAAAATAATAATCATCTCCAAGGCCAACTCTCTGTAAGTTTTTCTGACGACTTTTGAGCATGTTCATGTGTTAATCCTCCAAGAATCAAGAGTGAAAATTGTCTGCTTGCTCCTTAATTACCTTTGTTCTGACAAGATTACACTAGCCATGAATAACATATCACCATGATGAAATGGAATCTATGAGATTTTTATCTTTGCTATACAGAAACACTCCATCGGCATCTATTATTTTGTAAGGATCTTTAATAGTTTTCATTTGTGAGTACGGATACCATATCATGATAGAGCTATTAAAAAGTAACTCATACAAAGAAAATAACTTTTGTTTGTCAAAATAAATCTATTTTTCATCTTTCATCTTTTTTTACACTTGCAATAACTGGAATGCCTGTTATTCGCTCATATACCAAAACATTATTTTTGTGTATTACATCTCCAAGGAGAAAAGTTATTAAAAATTATGCCATTGATGGCAGCCTTGTAATAGGAAGAGTTTATGCCAGAATGGTATAGTTTTTTATTATCAAACTGGAAATATATGTTTTCCCTAGATCTGTCCCTGTCCCTGTTAAGAAAAGCTTATTTGTCATGTCAGTATGAATTTTTGAAGCCACCAGCATAATGGTTTTTATAAAAAGCGTAAGAAGTATTTCTTAATAGCTCATCGCCAAATTTCATTGTATTATACCTATTCTATAGGAACTTTATTTTTTAGATTTTTTCATCATAATTTGTTGTACCAACAAAGCTGTCCTCTGCCATAAAAGAAAGCCTAAATAAAATTAAGAATTCACACAAAGATAATTAATAGACCAGTCAAACTAGGTTCTAGCTATGACACAGACTAAAACAAAACAAAAGAGGTTAATCTAAATTGGCACAGCTCTCCAACTTAACCGGGATGGCCTCCTATATTACAAAGGAATATTCGAATGTTCGTCATCTCTCCAATTACCATCAACCTAGATACACTATCAAGATGTAAACATCTAAAACAGGGAATAACAACTTAACTTGTATTTTATACTTCTTTTGGGAGTAAAAGGGAACCCAAACCTCATAAAACCGAAGAAAAACCCTGCTCAAATACCAAAATATCAACCAAATTATGTAGCACAAAAACAATGTAAAAAGAACATTCAGCTTTTCAAAACTGGAAACTTTGTCTCACTCCATGCTTTCAGGATTTCTTGCTTTCCCTAATTCTACTATCACATGTCAACAACCTCGCCTATTTTAAAATGCCACAAAGATCAGTATTTTCTACTTTAAAAATGTTATTGTTCTTTGATTTATTTATTATGAAATTTTTTTAATTCACATTAAAATCATAATTTTGATCTTGTGAAAGTAATTTGAGAATTCAATTCATCATTTAAAGTAATATTTTCTTTCATTTTTTATGAATTTTTCATATTAATTTTATATAAATATCACATCTAACATATAAAATGGTAAAATAAAAACAGCACTTCTTACTTTATCTCTTAAAGTTCTTGCATATATCATACTTTCGCTTAATAATATTGGAACTTATTTTGATGATTCTTAGGCTCCAATATAGAAATGACAATATTTATCATTTGGTTCATTTAGAGTAAATTCTTTAAATCTAACAGAATAATCTAATTGATGTAATGAAAATAATTCCGAATCAGTTTCAGAAGAGTTAATATCTTCATAATGACCTAAAGAATTTGGTTTCAATTGAGTTTTATTTTTATAAAATACATCAACATTAAAATTTATTGGAATTAAATTAAATATATATGGAACATCATTTTTTGATGGATTATTATTCCAAAATGTAAATAATCTTTCATTAACCTTATCATTTTTAATTAATTGAAGAAGGAAACTTCTTTCACCTATTCTACAATTTTCATTACTTATTTCAACATCTCTATAAGATATAATATAATAACTATTTATTTTAGCTCTAACCCAAAATATATTTGTTTGTCCTTTAACCTTTGAAGCTGAGAAAATATTCTTTTCAGAATTTCCAAAGAATATATATTTATAATTTGTATTTTGTAATTTTTCTGTATCAAATTGAATAACACACTCTCCTGAGAAAACATCAAGATTAATTTCAATTACATTACTATCACTCAATTGGAAAGGTTTAAATTGATATGTTTCAGTTCCTCCTTTTTCAAGGAATTTAACAATTTTCTT
>NZ_JAEELZ010000044.1 GCF_016282985.1 Methanosphaera sp. | reverse complement strand
TATCCACGTGTTACTGAGCCGTATGCCATGAATATAAATTCATTCGACTTGCATGGCTTAATCGAATCCCAATAGCAGTAGCTTCCGCCAGGATCAAACGGATTTACACACAGTAAATCAATTCCCAAAGCGGAAAAAAAAACACACTGTTCTTATAGAAGTATAAGTAAACAAAATATAAAGGATTAATTATTAATAATTAGCGTACAATATGACACAAAAGTCATACACCACAAATGATTAAAAATAACCATTCTACACTTCGCGTTAACATACATCAAACTAAATCATCCAAACGGACTTTACTTTAGCTCTCATCATCATCATTTTATCGCTACAATTGGAAATAAACACTCTCATAACAAAACAAACAAATGTTCATGTTCAAGTGATACGCTTTTTGTAGCACATACTATGCTCAACAAATCACTCTAATCAACATAAATAGAAAATATTGCAATAGTTCTGTGATATAGATTTGAATAGAAATAAATAGTAATAATAACAAAATAACTAATATTAGTAATATGAATCATATTTGAAAAACTATTTTTAAGTGTGTAAATGAAAGGTATAAAAATTATTAAAAAAGAAGCAAACAAATTACGTAAAATATTAATTAATGAAAAACAACTTTGTACAGAGTATAAAGTTAGAAGTGATGATAATTATGTATATTTTCCACTTATTAACAATTATGATACCACATTAATTAATCAACTTGAATCTGAATATAATATTAAAACTGAAAACTATGATTTTGAAGAAGCACAGTATAGACCTAAAAATTTTATGGATTTTTTAGATGATAAAATATCTGAAAAAGATTTGGAAGAAATTAGAAAATCCTTCGATGTAATTGGTGATATAGTTATTCTAGAAATTCCTCCAGAACTTGAAGATAAGAAAAAAATTATTGGTGAGGCTGTTCTCAACTTTACTAAAAGAAAAAGTGTTTTTTACAAAAAAAGTAAAGTTCAAGGAATAACTAGAACGAGAGAATTAGAATACCTTGCAGGAAAAGATGACTTGGAAACTATCCATAAAGAGTATGGTATTCGTTTTAAACTAAATCCTTCAACTGTATATTTTAGTCCACGATTAGCAACAGAAAGATCACGTATAGTTGATGAAGTTAAAGAAAATGAAATTATAATAGATTTTTTTGCAGGAATTGGTTCTTTCCCTATAAGTATTGCTCATGTGAAGAATGCTTTGATATATAGTGTTGATATTAACCCTGAAGCTTTCAAATATGTTAATGAAAATATTAAATTAAATAAGTTAGTAGGTGAAGTCATACCTATCGAAGGAGATATTAGAGAAGTGATAAAAGACTTGCCTTTAGCAGATAGAATTTTAATGAACCTACCTGGAACAGCAAAAGATTTCTTGGATATTGCTGTTAATCACTTAAAACCAGGTGGAATCTTAAATTATTATGAATTTTCTTCAGATTATGAAACTGTTATAAAAAGAGTTAAGGATATCGCATCTCCAAGAAATATTGATGTAATAGATATTAGAAAGGTTAAATCACAAAGTCCTGGCATTTGGCATATTGGATTAAGTATAAAAATAGAATGAAGAAGCTATAATGCTTTCTTTATACCTTCTTCTGTAATTATTCCTGTTATCAAATCTGATTCAACTATGTCAAAAGCAGGATTTTCAACTATTGTTTCTTCTTTTGAAATATATTTTCCATTGATTTTTAATACTTCATCAGAATCTCTTTGTTCAATTGTTGTATCAAATATATTATTTTCAAAGTCAAAAGTACTGATTGGTGCTGCAACATAAAATGGAACATCATATCTTTTAGCTGCAAGAGCCACCATTAATGAACCTATTTTATTGGCAACTCCCCCTTTAGCTACCCTATCTGCACCTATAACTACTTTATCAACTTCCCCCTTCTGCATCATATGACCTGCTGCACCATCAACTATTAATTTTACAGGAATGTTTTCTTGTTGCATTTCAAACACACTTAATCTAGCACCTTGTAATACAGGTCTTGTTTCATCACATATTACATTAATATTTTTGTTGTTTTCATTTGCAGCTCTGATTACACCCAAAGCAGTTCCATAACCTGCACAAGCTAATGCTCCCGCATTGCAATGAGTCAATATAGTATCATTTTCTTCTATGATTGTATTTCCATATTCCCCTATTTTTTTATTAATTTCAATATCTTCTTTTTGCATCTCAATTGCTATTGACACTGCATCTTTTCCTTGTTCCACATTCTCCAAAACTTTGTCAACAGCCCAAAATAAATTTATAGCAGTCGGTCTTGCCAATTTTATTTCGTCACCTGCAGTTTTTAAATCAACTCCCTCAAGTTCTGCTAATGCCATTGCATATGCTGCCGTAACCCCAATTGCTGGTGCTCCTCTTACAACCATAGTTTTAATTGCATCAATAGTTTCTTTGTAATTATTACATTCCACATATTCTATTGTATGTGGAAGTTTAGTTTGATCTAATAAATATAATGTATTGTTTTTCCAGTATAATGTTTCTATCATAATATGTTCTCCAAAATTAATCTTAAAAATAGTTTAAAAAAAAATAAAAAAAGTTTGTGTTAATAATGACTACTAGGTACTATGTTTAGGGAGTGGTCTTCACCATGTTTTCCCGGAATACCAAATGCATCAGCTCTACATTGAGTACAAGCTCTGAATACTGGAAGATATTCTTCTACTTGTTGTCTAACTTCACTGAGTTGTCCACACCCTGGTCGTGGAATATCTTTAAATTTGTTTAAAGGTATTAACGGTAGTACATTCATTATTGAGGCTCCTTTACTTTTAACTACCTTAGCTATTTCCACAATGTGTTCATCATTAATTCCAGGAATTAAAACACTGTTAACCTTAATAATTATTCCTCGTTCAGATAATAATTCAATTCCTTTTAATTGATTTTCTAAAAGTATTTTAAAACCTTCTTTTCCATGATACATTTTTCCATGATATTCAATATCATCATATATCTTGGTTCCTATATCCAAATCTACGGCATTAATCGTAATTGTTACAGTTTTTACACCAGCTTCCTTTATTTCATCCGCATAATCCGGAACTAATAATCCATTTGTACTCATACACAATATTAAATCCGGAAATTCATCACGAACTCTTCTGAACAATTTTAGTGTATCAGGATTTTCTAAAGAATCACCAGGTCCTGCAACACCAACTACATTAATTGGCATTTTTTGAACTGTATCCCGAATATGTTCCATAGCTTGGTCAATAGTCATTATACATGATGCTACACCAGGTCTATTTTCTTTCTCATCTATTTTTCTAGTACAAAAACCACATTGAATATTACATTTTGGTGCTATTGGTATATGGATTCTACCAACTTTATCATGTATCTTTTCGTTAAAACATGGATGTGCTTGAGTAACGTGAGCAAAATGTTTCATGTCATGTTTAGTCATGAAATCCCCCTTAAGAATTTATTGATTTTTGACTTCTTCTATTACTTCATTAAATTTCTCATTCCATTTTTCATCTATAATTTCATCACTACTCATTATACAAATCATATTTCCTTGACTAGCATTTTTTGTCATACGGAATCCTTCAGGCATTACTCTGAACAATGCATCATAAACTTTTCTTTTAAGTTCTTTAGATGGATCTACAACTACTAAATTTTTTGGATCAATAGTGGGGTTAGTGATTTCTATTTTATATCTATCAGGTTGAGAAACATTTACCCTTCCCTCTTTAATCCATAAAACTCTTAATAAATCTGGAAGATAATTTTCATTTTCTATTAAAATTTTTAATATTCCATTTTCCGTTTTATAGCTAGCCATATCATCAAGATAAATTGGCTGTGATGCTTTTTCAAGTTTTACCACACCAATAAATAAAGCTTCTCTCGGATCAATAAAGATTTTGATACCGTTTATAGCTCTAGCTAATTTTAAGTCTTGAAGAGTATGTCTGAGCAAGGTATCGTATACTTGTGCACCTACTTCATCATAACACTCTACATACATATACTGTACCTCCAAGAATTTATTTAAATCTTTTACTATCGTCAATATCTGTATCTTTAAGACCTGATACTAACATAGCGGCACCTATTGAACCAATGTATTGAGAATATTCTGGTACAATTACATCTATTCCACCAAGAATATCATGTACTGCATCAACTAATCCTGCAATCAATGAAGTACCTCCTACCTGAATTAATGGTTCACGTACATCAATCTCTTGTAATTGCTGTTCATAAACTTGTTCGGCAACAGAATGACAAGCTGCACTAGCTGCATCAGCTTTTGAAGCTCCACCTGCCAATGTGGTAACTAAATCCTGAATACCAAATACAATACAGTAACTGTTTAATATAGCATTTCTATAATTACCTTGCTGAGCAAGAGGACCTAATTCAGTAATGTCTACACCCAATCTATTACTGGTCATATCTAAGAAACGACCTGATGCTCCTGCACAGATACCTCCCATTGTAAAGTTATCAGGAATACCGTTATTTACTGTAATTACTTTGTTATCCATACCACCTATATCAAGAACGGTTGCTTCACCTTTCTGAGCATTTGCTAGGTATACTGCTCCTTTACTGTTTACAGAAATTTCTTCTTGTATAAGCTTTGCACCCATTGCTTTACCTATAGTTATACGACCATATCCTGTTGTACCGATAGCTTCAATATCATCAAGTTTATAACCTGTTCCATCAAGAGCCTGTTCAATACCGTCATTTGCACATCCTATAATATCACCAGTTTTTACCCAACCAGTACCTATAATTTCATCATTTTCCATAAGTGCAACTTTAGTTGTTGTAGAACCACTGTCAATACCTAATGTTAATCCCTCTTGTTTTTCACGAGCCAAAATACTTTTTCTGGATACAACAGTAGTTAAAGCTTCCATACGAATAAAAAGTTCGGATGCTTTGGTTTTTTCTGTGAAGGAATAAGTTACTACAGGTAAATCTGTGTAATTTTGTATAAGTCTACGTACTTCATTTCTTGCAATAGCTGCTTCTGCACATCGGAAACAAGTACATATAAAAACAGCATCTGCTTCATTTTTTCCTTCTACAAGTGACATTGCACGTGCAATCATTAATTTAAGACTAGAACTTGCACAACTTAATCCAAATTTTTCATAAGCTTCATCAATATCATCTAAATTTACATCAGGCATAACCATTTGTGCACCAAATGTTTCTGCAGCTTTTTCAATTTCCTTTTGAACACCACTATATTCTGTACCACATGATAATTGTGCTATCCTAATCATTGGATTCATCCTCCCCATCATTATCTAGATTATCTAAAAAGGTATTGATTTTATATACCATCTCCACAGTATCATCACGACTAGTTGGATAATCTAATTCCAATACAGGAATATCTTTTCTTCTTAATGAAAATACTGTTAATTCTGATGATCTAGCACATCCTACACATCCAAAACCATAAGGTGCTTCATTCATAATTATTGCAGCTTCAGCTTCTTCAATAATAGGACCAAATAATGACATACGTCCACGCACACCTGATGGTACTTCAATTGCAGCATATTTTAATCCACTTATAGGATCATCTTCTGTCATGTTAAAAGGTGGTGCATCAAGATCAGGTGATGTTACCTTTTGTTTCATTTGATTTTGAACAACTAATGGTTCATGTCCACTCCTTACTATCATATCTGCCAGTATCATAGAATTTGGTGGAAATATAGCAACTTTCATAATATAACCTCTTTTATGTGTTTTAAATATTATCCTTAAATTTTACTGTTTAATTTTTTGAAAATAACCAATAGTTTTTTTAAAGTCTTATCTACACTTCATTAATAAATTATTCATAGTAAAATTATTTTTTTGACTCGATTTCTTTAACAATTTCAGTAAATTCATCTACTGGTATTTTTTTAGGTTGTGTTAACTCAACATGTTTTGGATGTTCTAAAGCATAACTAACTTCAGGCAATAATTTATACTCTGCCTCAATTTGATGGAAACCTTCCCTGGCTCCACCTCTTTTTGCCCTACACCTTCTAGGATCACCAGGTGGAAAACCTCTGAATTTAATGAAAATATGTGTAGGATCCAATTCCCTTACACGATTTACTGCTTCCATCACATAGTCTGGTTCACCATTTAAATTAGCTCCATAACATGTTAAACGTATGTTAATTGGTAACTCCAATAAATGTAAGAAATTAAACAATTCTTTTGAACTTATAGAACAACCCGGTCCCAAAATTACCATACGTGTAATTTTATCTTTTTGATCAGAATCCCTATAAGTACCATCGCCCATTGGAATATGACAAAATTCACTGTCAATGTCCTCATTTTTCTTTGACATAGACTGTATCCCCTTCTTTAAATGCTTTTAGATTATCAAACCCGCTTACAACTTTACCTATTATATTAGTACTGCTGAAAGCTTCACCAGTAGGTCCAAAATCTTTATTATCCTTAAATCTAATACCAATATTTCCTATATGTTTACATGCCATGTTACTTACACAAATATCCCAAGCATGAACAATTTCATCCGGTGTTTTTTCCGGTATTAAACCTTTAGCCTCTTTTTTAACTGCATTGAACATTAAAATATCCATTTCTTTAATAGCCATGTCAACTCTTAAATGTCCAACATCACCATCCAATAATCCTGTAATTTTTCTAAAGTACCATACAGTACTAGGACTTTCATCCTCATACAATTCTATTTCCACAAATTCTTGAGGTGGGACACCTAATGTTTTAATACTTTTCCCATCACTAATTTGTAAAGTATAATTTGGTTCTTGAGCAACTATAATAGCATCATCATCGGTCACACCATCTCTTTCATGTTGAATACCCAAATTATCCAAGTACTCATCAGCCTCTTTCTGTGTAAGTGCAACAGTAGAAATCTTTTGAGGATTAGTTAATACTGTTACTTTTTCATTTTCATTAACAATATCCAGTACTTGTATACCTTTTGTAATATAACCAATTACATTATGTGTAGGAACAGACACTCTGTCTTCTCGGTAAATATATACCCTACCAACACCATTACCCTGATTTCTTAAAGTTACAACTCCACGTTTCCGTTTTTCTACAACTTCAGATTCCTTTTCTAATCCTTTTAAATGATTATTACCTACAAAACTTTCTGATTCATAGTCAACTTTAAATGTTCCGTCTTCTATAATTTTTAAGAAATGTTCAAAGGACATTGGAGCTTCAGGATTTGCTTCAACTTCCATATAAGTAAATAATTCATTTCCTTCTTTCAATTGTGTAGAAAAATCTGTAACTGAAGCACTGTTGATTACACTTTTTCTTTCAATAACTGGTTCTATGTTAAGAACTTCATCAGTATTTTTCAGTTTAGCCAGAGTCCTTTTTCCACCAACTATTGTTGCTAAAATACCTTTATTGTGATCAGGTACTCCATAAACTGCTTTATGTTTAGCTTTTGAAAATATGATGTGAGTAGCTTCATTAGAAAAACCAGATAAACTGATTATTACATCCCATCTATTATAAAGATATTCGTCTTGAGTAGGTTCTAAATTAGATACCATAGAACCCATAGCTACTTCATGTGATGTAGTCCATCTAATTGCTGTGCCTATAAACTTTTGATAATTATTCTTCCAGAAATCAGTTAAAATTTCAGCATCTTCAACTAATTCAATAATTATACTTCCTTGGGTAGTCGAAATTTTATATTTATTTACATGACTTTCCAATTCTTGTCTACCTTCAATTAAGGCAATAGCAGAACCTTCAATGTAAGGTGCATTAGATAGTTTAATAACATCTTCAACAGTTGAACCAGCATCTACATCTATTTCAACATCATTGACTTTAACTTGCATTTTTTCGCCTCAATTATGAATCAAATAAAAAAATATATTGATTCTATTTTTTTAGAAATTTATATGAAGTATTTCTATAAATTTTATTTATGAAATTAATAGTATTAATAGATTTGAAAAATATTATCTAATAATAATAGAAAAAAAGAATTAAAAAAGAATTAAAAAAAGAAGGTTATAAAAAAAAGTTATCTATCTTCAGAAAACCCCATTATTATTTCTGAATCAAAATCAAAGACCGTTTTTGAAGTGTTTTTATAATTCATTGATAAAACATGGTTATTCGTAACGGTTCCAATACAATTTGCAGTAATATGCTCTTTATTTAACATTTTTATTAATTCATCAGTATTATCGTCAGTAGCTGTTAAAACAAAAGCACTTCCAGGATACATTTTAAACCAACTAATCCAATCCATATCCTCTGGTTTTGGGATAGATTCTAAATCAATATTTGCTCCCATGTTAGAAGCTTCCAATAACATACCTAATGTTCCAACAATACCCGGATTACTTATATCTTTACAAGAGTTCACTAAATGTTTTTTAGCAATTGAATTCATTATTTTAATTTGATCTTGAACATATTTCGGTGATTTATCACTAGTTGTATCCCAATTAATTTCTGTACCCGGATATACACTACCATCCAAATCAATTGCAACAATGACATTATCCCCCAATTTTGCACCACAACTAGGAAGAACATCATTTTTTCCAACAATACCACTTATTGCAACATCCAATGCTTCATAAGGAGTATCTGGGTGAGTATGACCCCCAACCATTGGAACGCCAAATTTTTTAACTCCTTCGTTAATACCATCCATTATTTCTTCAGTAATTTTTGGATTAGAAGAAGACAATACATTTGTCATTCCCATTGGAATACCACCCATAGCTGCAATATCATTAACATTAACTAAAACAGAACAATAACCAGACCACCATGGATCTATATCCATCAAGGATCCCCATATTCCATCAGTAGCCATTAACATCAACAAATCATTTCCGATGTCAATTGCAGCAGCATCATCTCCAAAAGCTAAATGAACTTTACCTGAAATGTTATATGTATCTTTAAGTTTTTCTCTAACATCTGCAATAGATTTCTTACGAGTAACGCCTTTAAATGTTCTAATTGATTCAATTATTTCATTAAAATCCAAAAAAATTCCTTCCTAAAAATGATTAAATAATATTATAATATTTCTTAAATTAGATTATTATAATTGTTTATCTACAATTTTAAATTTCAATCCCGATTTATCTATTAAATTTAATACTTTTTCTTTAAGATTATCAATACTTCTAATTTCTATAGACTCTTCATTATTAAATATTTTTTCATGTATCCAAGCACCCACTTTATCATCATATCCGGATGGAAGTTGAATTATTAGAGATTCATCCAATTTAAATCCTTTCAATACAACTTTATCCAAATCACCATCAGTAATTCCTATAATAGGAATATTAAATCTATATAAAATATCTGAAGATAATAAAGTTGTATCATCACCTATTGAAACCAATACATCAGCACAATTATACTTATAAATATCTTCTGCAGCATGATTTAAGAATACTGCTTTTAAATGTTTATTTGGAACATGTTTAATGGATCTTGGTTTAATATTATCTGTTGTTCTAAGTAATCCTGTTTTAATTATTGCTTTAGTTAGATCAACTTGACCCAATTTTTCAACACCATGTTTCTTAATTTCACCACCAACCATTTTAATGATTTCATTATTTCTTGCAATAATTGTTAAATGGTTATCTGTTACTTTACCAATAATTATCCCATTCATCATTATATTTTCACCAGGTGATACTCCTGCCACTTTACGTTTAACAGTACCTTCGACTTCATTAAACCCTGTTAATTCACGTACCGTATTAATTGCTTCAATTGATGAAATGACTTTTAAATGCAGTCTTTTAGATAAGTCTTTAATCAATGATTCGTTTTTAAAATCATTCCACTGAATTATTACCCCATCTTCTTCAAATGGTCTTTCAATTTGAATCAGATTAATATTTTTACCTGCATTATTTAAAACTTTATAACCAAAAGTATGTCCTGTAATTATAGATTTTCCATAATTTAATAGAAACAATACATCATTATCCTCAGATAATAAATTTATGGATTGGCTAGGCAATAATTTATCTTCAATATTAATAATATCTTCCATATGAGCATCTATTACTGCTGTTCTTCCCATTGTTCCACCTAAACGACAAGTAACTTCACCATAATCACCCAATATTTTAATAATTTTTTCAGCACATCCGGAATCTATAATTTTTGGACCATGTACAATTACACCTATTTTTAATGATTTCATAATTTAACCTTTAAAAATTACTATGAGCATTCATACGTTTTCTAATTATAGGAGAACCACAAATATCACATTCTTCCAATGTTGTATCTGAGGGATATTCTTTTCTGCAACCTTTGCAAATTTTTTTCCACTGAATTGTTTTTTTAATTCCTTTTGTTCTAACAGACTGGAATCTTAAATGTAACAGTTTTAAAGTATTTTGCATGGAATAATCATCCGTAACCGTTATAACTTCATCCCCATCACGTTGATGTTTTAATGCGAGTGCAACAATATCCTTATCAGTTTGAGATAATCTTGTAAAGTCTCCACTAGAAAGTAGAACATCCATTATTTCTTCATCTTTAGAATAATCCACATCTTCAATTTTAATGATACCTTCCCTGATACAATTATCCAATAACATTTCAGTATTAATATCTTTTATTTCATTTACTGTTGAAGACGTCATTAAATTTAATGAATCTTTTGAAAAAAAACCATTTATCAAACCAGAAGCATCTAATATATACAATTTCATTTTAATATATCCTTTTTTATTCTTATGTATGTGTATGTAGTATAAAATTTAATATACATTTATATAAATTTTTAATAAAAATATATATATAAGTGATTTAAATGCGATTATTAGATGATGTTATTGGGAAAGAAATATTGGACAGTTCTGCAAATATTGTTGGAAAAGTCAAAGATATTGAAATTGATAATTCATTAAATAGAATAGAGTCCTTAATTATTATTAAAAAGGGATTTAGTAAAAAAATAATGTCATCAAATGATGAAGAAAAAATTCCTTTTGAAAATATAGATCATGTTGGAGATAAAATTATCTTAAAACAGGATTTAAAGGATATTGTTGATGAAATAATAAATTCATAAGGTGAAGAGATTGGAAAATTATAAAGAAAAATTATTAAAATTACTTAAAGAAAACGATGTTATTAAATTTGGAGATTTTACATTATCCTCTGGTAAAAAAAGTGACTATTATGTTGATATGAAAAAAGCTATTACAATGCCTGAGATTCTTGATACAGTAGCTCACATGATTAGTGAAAAAATAGAAAATGAAAATATTGATAAAATAGCCGGACCTGCTTTAGGTGCCGTTCCAATTGCTACAGCAACATCCCTAATTTCTAAAAAACCAATGCTCATGATTAGAAAAGAAAAAAAATCTTATGGTACCAGCAAACAAATAGAAGGTGAATTATTAGAAAATGATAATGTTATAATTGTTGAAGATGTAACCACAACGGGCGGCTCATTGTTAAAAGCTATAAATGTAATAAATGAAAATGGTGGGAAAATTATAGAAGCTTTTGTTATAGTGGATAGAGAAGAAGGAGCAAAAGAAACATTTGAAGAAAAAAATATAATATTTACACCATTACTTACAATCACTGAATTTAAAGATTATATAAACTCTAATGATGCATAATTTTAATAATTAACAAAAAGAAATGAAATATTAAATAATAACTATGGAGAAAAAAACATGAATGCTAAAGATTTACTAGGAAAGAAAATTATTGACAAAAAAGCAAGAGACCTTGCAAAATTAGCGGAAATTGACCTAAACATGAAAACATTCTCAATTGCAAAAGTATATGGTTCCGTTGGAAATCCAATCAATAAGAAATATTACGAAATTACAGCAGATAGTATTCTTGCAGTAGGAGACTATGTACAAGTTTCAGAAACTGCCGAAGAATTAGAAGAAAAACTATTAGATAAACTTCCAGAATCTGAAGAAAAAACTGTTAAAATAAATAATTTAATTGGTAAAATTGTTTTAGATTCTGAAGGAAATGTAGCTGGTAAAGTTAGCAACATTGATTTAGATTTAGAAAAATTCGTAATTAATGGATTTGCAATATCAGAACAATCTTCTTCATTTGTTAAATCTAAAAAAGAAAATGTTATCAATAAAGAAGACATAACTAGTATCGGAGATTACATTATTATAAATAAAGTAATTAGTGAAGAAAAAGAAGAATCTGAAGATTCTGTAAAAGTAGATATTGAATGAGTTTTATTTCATTCCTTTTCTTCAACTATTTTTTTAAGTTCTGACAAATTTTTTTCTAAAAACGGAGCTGCTTTTGGATCAGATAATTGTTTATACTGTTTTTTACCTGAATGTTCATATGCTTCTTTTAACAATTCCTGTAACGTTGAAACTTCCGTATTTAATATAGTATCCAATTGTTCTTGTTGAACTTCATTTAAATTATTTAATTTTGAAACAATTTGAGGTTTAAATTTAGATACTACATCAGAATTTCTTCTTATCATTGTTCCAAGTAATAAAGATGGAACTTTTGCAAAAACAAATTCATATTTCTCAATTTCTTCATAAGTAATTTTTCTTTCGGACATGTATTCACCTATAACTAATTATTATATAAACAATTAATATTTTTATCTAATTTAATATAATATCATTAGAAAAATTATTTTATAATTCCAATATGATTATTTAATCTAAAAATCTTCTTAAAGAAATGTAAAAAATCTTGTTTTTAAAAATAAAAATTTATAATTATCATGTCTAATAAAGATTATATTAATAACAACTAAAGGAAGTTAATAAATAATGTTTTGGGATGAAAAAATTGAATGCATGTCAAAAGAAGACATGGAAGAATTACAATTGAAAAGATTACAGGATGTTGTTAAAACAGCATTTAATGAAGTACCTTATTACCATAAAAGATATACTGAAGAAGAAGTTTTTCCTGAAGATATTGAAACTCTAGCAGATATTGAAAAACTACCATTTACTACAAAAACTGATTTACGAGCTTCATATCCTTTTGGTTTGTTTGCTGTTCCGCAAAAAGATATTATAGAAATCCACACATCTAGTGGTACCACGGGAAAACCAACAGTTTCAGGTTATACTGAAGAAGATTTGGATATTTGGGGAGAATTAATCGCCAGAGGATTTACCATGATGGGAGTGGATGAAAATGATATCATACAAAACACCCACGGATATGGATTATTCACAGGCGGATTTGGAGTTCATTATGGTGGTCAAAAAATCGGAGCAACTGTAGTACCTATATCTACTGGACAAACATTAAGACAAATAGAACTAATGAAAGATTTCCAAAGTACTATGTTAATTTTCACACCATCATATGGTTTGCATATTGCTGAAGAATTAAAATCTATGGGCATCACCCCTGATGATTTAAACCTTAAAGTGATTGGTTTTGGTTCTGAAAGCTGGACTGATGAAATGAGAAAACAAATTGAAGAAAAATTCCAGACCCCTGCATATAACATTTATGGTCTCACAGAAGTAATGGGTCCTGGTGTAGCTATGGAATGTTCTGAGCAAAATGGATTACACTTAAATGAAGATCATTTCTATCCAGAAATAATAGATCCTGTAACAATGAAACAACTTCCTGAAAATCAATCAGGAGAATTAGTTCTTACAACTTTAACTAGAGTAGGTATGCCTTTAATAAGATTTAGAACTAGAGATGTTACAAAACTTCACCATGAAAAATGTGGTTGTGGAAGAACATTAGTTAAAATGGATAAAATCACAGGAAGAACAGATGATATGCTTAAAATTAAAGGTGTAAGTGTATTCCCATCACAGATTGAAAAAGCATTACTTTCTATTAATGGTGT
>NZ_JAEELZ010000005.1 GCF_016282985.1 Methanosphaera sp. | reverse complement strand
ATAAATATTTGTTTCAATTTTAGAATTTTTATATGTTGTATATTGTAAATATTCCATATCAAATTTCACTTGATTTATTGCAGACATTGGTTTATTAGGAATGATTGATATTAATTCATTTAATAATCCAATATTGTCTATTTGAGAATATTGTTTCGGTGTTTCTTTATTAGCATATTTTTTTACGATATACTCTGTTAGACCAAATTTGCTATATTGTTCAATTTTATCTTTTTTTATTTGACTACAAGTTCTTAATGATGGAAGTATTGTTTTTAAACTTTTTGAACCTTTTGGTTTATCTTTTACTCCATTGTATAATTCTACTGATTTTAATAGTTTTTCATTATGACCATAATCGGAAAAATACCCCAGTCCAATTAACGCTGTTAGCTGTCTACTATTCATTGAAGTATTTTTTATTTCATCTAATAATTCAATAAACGATTTTGTTTTGTGTAAATTCATTAACTCACTTGCTAGTTCTTTATTGCAATATTTAATTGTTTTTGTTCCAATCATAATACCATCATTGTATACTTTGCAATCAGAAGAACAATTATCATACTTACCTAAATAAACAGGAATTTTTATTCTATTAACTTCTTCAATACATTCTGCTACCTTTTCTGTTTTATTGCTTACTGAATTAATCCATGCACATAAAAATTCTTTTGGATGATATGTTTTTAAGAACATACAAATATAAGCAATAATAGCATAAGCGGCAGAATGCGCTCTATTAAATGAATACGAAGCAAAATCTAACATTACATTCCATAGTGTTTCTAATTGTTCCTGTTCCCATCCTCGATTTAATAACCCATTAAACAATTCTGGTTTAATTTTATCAAGTAAACTTATTTTCTTTTTTGCAGTAGCCTTTCTTAGTTCATCTGGATTAGACAGCCCAGCCATTCTACCAATTTCAATGAGTTGTTCTTGAAACACAATAATACCAAATGTGTTTTGAAGTATTGGTTTTAAATCAGGATGAAGGTATTCAAAATTCTCTATACCTTTTTTCCTATCTGCATAATTATCAATATATTTAATAGAACCCGGTCTAAATAATGCGTTTGCAACAATTAAATCTTCAATAGAATTACATTCAATTTTTTTTAATGTATCTCTCATACCAGAAGATTCAAATTGAAATACTCCTGCTGTGTTTCCATTTCTAAAATTATCCAATACTTTTTTATCTTTGAAGTTAAGATTATGTGGTGCAATATATTCATAATCTTTACCAATCATTTCAAGAGTATCATAAATAACATCTACTGTTCTTAATCCAAGAAAATCTGCTTTAACAAGTCCTAAGTCTTCTGCTGTGTGCATATCACCTTGTAAAATTACTTCACCGTTTTCGTTAATATCAGTAGCATTGTAATATGTCATTGTTTGTTCACTTGCAATTTTACCACAAGGATGGGCAGAAAAAGATTTTGGCAATCCAGCCAATCTTTCTGCGTAATCAAATAAATCAGGATAACTGTCCTTATATTTATCGAGTAAACCTAATTCAATAACATCTTTAATAGATTCGTTGTCAAGTTTAGATGTCATTTCATTAGTAATTTCATATGGAATACCTAAAACTTTACCAATATCTTTTATTGCACCTTTGGCCCAAATATACTGAAATGTACCTAAACTTGCTACTTTATCTTGTCCATATTGATTAATAACGTGTTGAAGAACTTTTTCTCTGTCTTGTTTTCCAAAATCTAAATCCACATCTGGAATTTTTAATTCTCCTTTAGTAATTAAATTTTTCTTTAACAAATCAAGCGCACCAACATCAATAAATCTTTCAAAATAAAGTTTAAATTCAATAGGGTCAATGTCAGTAATATTAGCCAAATAACAAACAAGACTTCCTCCTGCTGAGCCTCTGGCTATTCCTCTACGTTTTACTGAATTTGCATAACTATGTACAAATAAAAAATACCATTCAAATCCCATTTCTTTGATAGCATTAATTTCATAAGCTAATCTTTTTTTATAATCTTCTTTATTTTGTTTTTGATTTATTTTTTTAGAATACCAACCATTAATACAAAGACTTTTTAGATAATCTATTTCAGAATTAAAGTTTTCTGGAATTTTTGAGTGTTGCATAATAGGGTCAGACAATGGTAACTCTACATTACATTTTTCAGCTATTTCATTTGAATTATGAATAGCAAGTATATTATCTTCTCTGGTCGTGCTTTTACAAATACTTAAAATTTCATCATTTGATTGTACATAGCAATCATTATATGTTTCTCCTACTTCTCTTGCTTGACCTATTTGAACAAAGATACTGTGATATTTTTGTTCATTCAAAGTTAAATAATGTGCATCTGTAGTAACAACAAATGGTATGTTTAATTCTTTTGCTAAATCTACAACTTGTTTGTTTAACATTTGTTGGATTGTATCTGAATGACTTTGATACTCTAAATAATAATCATCATGAAAATTATTTTTGTATTTAATTGCTATGCTTTTAGCTTTTTCGTAATTCCCATTATATAATGCTTTCTGAATTTCACCAACCATACAAGCAGATAAAATAATTAAACCTTCTTTATAATTAATAAGCATATTAAAATCAATTCTAGGTTTACCATAGTATTTATATTTACATGATTCAGAAACAAGTTTGTTTAAATTAAGTCTTCCAGTTTCATTTTTTGCAATAACAACTAAGTGACTGTATTTACTGTCTTTTGATTTAACATTTACATCATCACATATATACATCTCACAGCCCATTAGATACTTCACATTATGTTTTTTACATAGTTTGTATATTTCGACATCCGAATATAGATTACCGTGTTCTGTGACGCACAGAGCGGCCTTATCACCATCCTGTTTTTTAATTGTTTTTACTAATTGTTCTGGTTCAATAATTGCATCAAGTAAACTGTATTTTGTATGAATGTGAATTTTTGCCATATCAACTATCCTTTAATAATATACTACATATTTGTGTTTCCATAATAGCAAATAGTTTAATTTGGATAGATTGTAGACTGTAAAAAACAATCTACAATCTATCTATAATAACATATTACATTAATTTTTCTTTCTCAATTCTTCTTTCTTATTTTCAATATCAATTTCGTACTGAGCAATTTCTTCAATTTCTTTCTGTCTTCTACGTTTATTTCTTCTTTTCTTCTTTTCTACAAGTTTCTTATAACGTGATTCTTCCTTGTCCTTTTCAATCTGTTCTTTCATTTTTGCTTCTTTGTTTCTATTCATTACCTTTACTGCTCTATCGACAATTTTATTATAAAGTGCGCTACCACCATTCCCATTATTTTTCATAGATAGAAGTTTCTTAGTAATACAAATTCCAATTCCAGTTTCAAGGCAAAAAGTATCTTTATCTGCCAACACAGCTTTTTCTTCTGTTCCGTCTTTAAACAATACTATAACAACTGGTTTAGCATTTACATCATTTTTAATAACTTTAACATCTTTAATATCTGGAATAATTGCGAATGAAACTCCATTGTTATTAAAATTTCTAATCCAATTATCTTTTACTCTTACATTTGTTTTGTTGTTATTCAGATTGTTTTTATTATTAATGTTATTGTTTATAGTATCAATAATATATTCTATGGAATCAATGAAACAAGGGTATGCTGAATTAGTGGTAGTTGTCTTTGGGGAATATGTAGTATTTGAAGTAAATGTAATACCATTTAGATTACCAGTAGTTGTTGTAATGTCTCTTACAAAATTTTCAAATGGTTTCATAATCATAATCATTATCTCCTTAATTGTTTATTTCTTTTACTTTCCATGTATGAATTAAAATTCTTCGTTTTGCAATCACTGTTTCAATTCTATTGATTAAAACATTTTCAAATGTTCTGTCTCTTAATCGTGCTCCACATTTTGGACAAATAGATGGAATACCGTCATATGTCCAAAATATATATTTACAATTTAAACATCATTTAACCAAGATAGGTCAATATCATTAGTTAATGTATTAGAATTACTACTTAATGCTTTATTAAATTTTTCTACT
>NZ_JAEELZ010000043.1 GCF_016282985.1 Methanosphaera sp. | reverse complement strand
TGATTTCAATTTTAAAAAAAAGTGAGGAGATTAGTTAGTAAACGTATTTACCTTCATTTTTATATACTTCATTTTCTTCAGAGACAATATTTCCTCTGTTAATAGTCATTACATTACAACCAATATATTCTCTATTTTCAAAAGGAGTGTATTTTGCTTGAGTAAACCAGTTATCTACATTAATTTTGCCTTCTTTTTTCATGTCTAAAACAGTGATGTCTGCATCATATCCTTCTTTAAGAAAACCTTTGTTAGGTATTTTAAATATTTTTGATGGATTATGGCTGGTTAATCTGACAACTTCTTTTAAAGTAATTTTATTTTTATTTACTTCTGTTAGAAGTAAAGGCAATGTTGCTTCTAAACCTGGAATTCCTGCTGCACTTGTCCATGTATTTTTTTGTTTTTCTTCTAAAGTGTGTGGTGCATGATCTGTTCCAATGGAATCAAATTCATTAAGTAAATCCAATGTGATGTTGTAATTTTTATCACGTAACGGTGGGTTGGTTTTAGCTTTAATTCCATAATTTTCATATGTTGTATTATCTAAGAATATGTGGTGTGGTGTTGCTTCAATAGTTATGTTGGCACTGGTTCTTGCTTCATGAATTAATTCTAATGTTTGTCTGGTACTGATGTGACATAGATGTATTTGTAAATCTAATTTTTTTGCAAATTCTATTGCACGATTAACTGCTATCAATTCTGCTAATGCACTTCTGGCATAACTGTATGTAATTGTCTTAGAATCATTATCTGGGTTACTGCTCAATGTTTTGATGTTATAATCCACTATGTTTTTATCTTCGCAATGTAAACATAAAGGTTTATCTGTTTTTGACACGTATTCGAACATCTGATATAATTCATCAATTTCATGAAGGTCCATGAATATTTTATATGCTGCAGGTTTTTCTTCCAGTATTTCTTTAACATCCTTTTTTGTTTTAACTCCGGCATGTAATGCAAAATCTACGCATGATTTTTTATTTGCAATTTCCTTTTTTTCTTTAAATGCTTCAAGAGTATTTGTTGTTGGAACAGTGTTGGGCATATCTATAATTGTTGTATACCCTCCATGAGCTGCAGCTTCACTTCCACTTTTCCAATCTTCTTTATGTGTTAAACCAGGATCTCTTAGGTGTACGTGGGGATCTATTAACCCTGGGATTACTGTTTTTTCTTTAAGATCTATAATATTGTCTGTAGTTTTATCTGAAGATAATAATTCTTTTTTCATCTCTTTAATTTTACCTTCTTCTATGATGATGTTCACTATTTCATTTTCAATAGTTTTACAATTTTTTAATATTAAATCACCCATTTTTTTCACCCTTTTATTTCTATTGGTTGTAGAAATCTTTACTTATTAATAATATATGTAACAAATTTTTATATATCTTTTAAAAATTTTTAAGTTGATTTTTATGCAAATGGATACTTTTGTTGAGTCTATAATTAAAGAAGACAAAAAACAGTTTCGTGAAGATAATGAATTGAATTCTTTGAAAATCATTAACACCACTAACCAAACGCCTGTTATAGCAGATTTTACGGAATATTCTCCTTTACATAATGGACATTTATTTTGTATGCAAGAAGCTAAACGTATGCATCCTGAAGCTTTATTTGTTGCTGTCATTCCCGGTTTGTTTGAACGTAATGGTAGAGGTTTGCCTTATATAATGACCAGACATAAAAGGGCTGAATTGGCAATTAAACTTGGTGCTGATATTGCTGTTGAAGGACCCCCTATGGGGATAATGGGTTCAGGACAATATTCTTTATGTTTATCTTTAATGTTTAAAACTTTAAATGCTGATTATATACCTAGAGGATATATTACTGATGACCCTAAATTTAAAATAATACTTGACTACATAAATAATGGTAAAGGGGTAGCACCAAAACCATATAAAATTATTTCTATGGAAGATAATAAGGTGCTTCTTGAAGGTAAATTAAACAATGATGATTATGTTATTGTTTCATTAGCCAAATCATTGACTAAAATTAATTTTAATTTTAAGAATAAATTTATTTTTGTTCCACGTCTGGAAAATGTAAGCGGTACAAAAATTCGAGAATTAGTTTCAAATGGGCAAGTAGATCAATTGGATGATATGTTACCTCAAGAAACTATTGATTTATTAAAAGAGGAGATGTCCTTAAACCATGCACCATTACATGAAACACGTGCTTACTCTTCTTTACTAAATAATGTTAATTCATTTTCAAAAGAAGAATTAATGAATTTAAATTTAATAGATTCCGATACTGTGGAGAATATTTTATCTAATCGGCCTTTTGATAATGTAGATGATTTATTGGAAAACATTACACAAGGTTTCAGCACTCATAGAAAACAAAGAATTTTGAGTGTATTAGAAGTAGGTATTTTTAAGGATGAAGTACATAAATATATAAATAATTATCCACAAAAAATCAGAATATTAGGATATAAAAATAAAGACGTTCTTAAAAAATTTGAACATAATTTAGAAAATAATTTAAAAGGAGATCATGGAAAAATATGGCAATAGATGATAAAGCTTTCATAAGATTAAACTATACAGGAAAAGTTAAAGAAACTGGGGATGTATTCGATACTACCTACGAAGATGTAGCAGAAGAAGCAGGTATTAAAAACCCAGAAAAAGATTACCACCCAATGATTTTAGCAGTTGGATCAAGTCAATTAATTCCTAAATTACACGAAGAAATCCAAAAATTAGATGTTGGGGACAAAAAATCTGTAGAAATCCCATGTGAAGATGCTTTTGGTAAAAGAGATCCTTCAAAAATACAATTAATTCCAATGAAAGAATTTAAAAAACAAAACATTAAACCATTTGTAGGTATGCCTTTAACTTTAGAAGGAAATCCTGGAATTGTAAGAACTGTAGATGGTGGAAGAGTAAGAGTAGACTTTAACCACGAATTAGCAGGAAAAGATATAGTTTATGATTTAGAAATTGTTGAAACTATTGACGATAACGAAGAAAAAATTAAAGGTTTAATTGAAGTATACTATGGAAATCCTAACTTAAACTTAGATGATGTTAAAATTGATTTCGAAGATGAAGTTGCAAAAATTAATTTAGGATTAATTGCAGGATTTGACCAAAGATCTGCACAAGAAGTAACTTTATCAAAATTCAGAGTTGCAAGAGAAGCTTATGAAAACATAGAAGGAATTGAAAAAGTACAATTCATCGATGAATTTGAAGACAACACTCCAGAAGAAGAAACAGAAGAAGAAATTCCTGAAGTTTTAAATGAAGAAGATGAATAAGTACAATAGGGTTTTTCCCTATATTTTTTTTATATAATTTCAGATGTCATTTCAATCATTTTTTCGCATTGAATTAAATCATCAATAGTATTCAATACTGTAGAAATATTTTCATTTTCTATAATGCAGATTAATTTTTCATTTTCAACATATGATTCAATAAAACCTTCATTATCAGGATATAATGATTGATAAGCTATTTTTGCATATTTATTATTTAGATAGTTAAAAGTTATTTTTGTTTTAATTTTCATTCTTAGACCCAAATATATTTTCTATAATAGAATTTTATTTGATAATGTAATTAAAGATTATTAATTTGATAAATAATAAAATTATGATAAAAAATTTTATTTTTATTAACAGAATTTATATATAATATCGTTAACAAATCATAAATTAATATATTCGATTGCATGTTTAACACGTGAATTGATTTTAAAATTGAAATACTATTTATTGTATTATTAATAAGTTTTTTAAAAGATAAAAAAACTATAATTTACGGAGGAGAATAATAATGGTAAGACCATACACAAGAAAAGATTATATTAGAAAAATACCAGCATCAAAAATTGTACAATATGATATGGGTAATTTATCAGAAGATTTCCCATTAGAAATATCATTAGCAGTTAAAGATCACACACATTTAACTCACAATTCATTAGAAGCAGCAAGGATTGCTTCAAACAGATATTTACAAAGACAATGTGGTAAATTAGGTTACAGATTAAAAATCAGAGTATACCCACATCACATCGTAAGAGAAAATCCTATGGCAACCGGAGCAGGTGCAGATAGGGTACAAAGTGGTATGAGAGGAGCATTTGGTAAAGCAGTTAGTTCTGAAGCTTTAGTACGTAAAAACCAAAGAGTAATTACAGCTTATGTTAATGTAAAAGACTTTGAAAGTGCAAAAGTAGCATTAAACAGAGCAGCAATGAAATTACCAGTATCCTGTAAATTAGTTGTTGATAAAGGTAACGACCTTGTTCAATTCTAATTTGATACTATAACTAAGATATCGAAGGATTTAATAATAGAATAAATAGTGGAATTTATATAACCACATTTCAATCAATTTCCTTTAATTGGTTCTAATCCTTTAAAAGTTATATAAATAAAATCATATAATGGAATAAAAAATAAAGAAGAGTGTTATAAATGAACTATGTTGAATTTTTTAAACAACTTTCTAAGGATGATATACCTATAGCTGGTGGTAAAGGTGCAAACCTTGGTGAACTTACAAATGCAGGAATTCCTGTACCACCGGGATTTGTAATTACCGCAGGAACATACCAAAAATTTATTACAGAAACTGGTATTGTTGATCAAATCAACGATATGTTAGCAACATTAGACATAAACAACACACCAGAATTACAAAAAGTTGCTGAAGATATAAAACAATTAATTGTTACAACAGATATTCCTGATGATATTCAAACAGCAATTATTGAATCATACAATAAATTATGCATGGATGTTGAAAAAGAGGATGTTGTTGTTGCTATCAGATCATCAGCTACAGCAGAAGATTTACCTGATGCTTCATTTGCAGGTCAACAAGACACATATTTAAACATTAGTGGTATAGATGATGTATTAACTAATGTAAGAATGTGTTGGGCTTCTTTATTTGAAGCAAGAGCAATATTCTACCGTGCTGAAAATGATTTCGATCATTCAAAAGTATTGATTGCAGTAGTTGTACAACAAATGGTAAACTCTGAAAAAGCAGGAGTAATGTTTACTGTAGATCCTTCAACAGGTGAAGAAGAAATGCTTATTGAAGGAGCATGGGGATTAGGAGAAGGTGTAGTATCTGGTACAGTAACTCCGGATACATGTCGTTACGATAAAGCTAACGATGAAGTAAAATCTTACAGAATAAACACCAAGAAAACAATGTTCACAAAAGATCCTGAAACTGGTGCAACAGTACAAATAGAAGTTCCTGATGATTTAAAAGATAAAAGAGTTCTCACCGATTCTGATTTAGAACAACTAACTCAACTTGGTAGAAAAATACAAAAACATTACGGTGCTCCTATGGATACTGAATGGGGTATCGAAAATGATAAAGTATACATGCTTCAAGCAAGACCTATCACAACTCTTGACAACATCGATGTAGCTAAAAATGCAGAATCTTTAGACGACGATGAAGAAAGAGTAATTATTACAAGAGGTTTAGGTGCAAGTCCAGGTTTAGTATCCGGAACTGTAAAAATTATCAGAGAATTGGATGAACTTGATAAAATCTTAGATGGAGATATTCTTGTTACTACAATGACAACTCCTGATATGGTACCTGCAATGAAAAGGGCTAACGGTATAGTAACCGATGAAGGTGGAGTAACCTGTCACGCTGCTATTATTTCAAGAGAATTAGGAATTCCTTGTGTAGCAGGAACCGGTGAAGCAACAACAGTACTTGAAGAAAATTCCAAAATTACAATTGATGGTAAAAAAGGATTAGTATATGAAGGTGAATTCGGTGGAGACAAAGATGATGTTGAAGCTGATGAAACTCAAATAAATGTTGGAGCAGCTCCTATAGTAACAGTTACTGATGTAAAAGTAAATGTAAGTATGGCTGAAGCAGCTAAAAAAGCATATGCTACCGGTGCAGATGGTGTAGGTTTACTTAGAACCGAACACATGATGTTAGCAACAGGTATAGTTCCTTACAAATTCATTGATGAAGGAAGAGAAGACGAACTAGTTCAAGTATTAGTTGATAACATACTTAAAGTGGTAGATGTGTTCTATCCAAAAACAGTTTGGTACAGAACATTAGACGCTCCTACTGATGAATTTAAAACACTCGAAGGTGGAGAAAACGAACCTGATGAAGCAAACCCAATGCTTGGTTGGAGAGGAATAAAAAGAGAACTCGATCAGCCTGACATTTTAAAAGCTGAATTTAAAGCAATTAAAAAATTACACGAACAAGGTTATACTAACATTGGTGTAATGTTACCATTGTTACACAAACCATCAGAACTTCGTGAAGCAAAAGAAATTGCAAGATCAGTAGGTTTAATTCCACATGTAGATGTTGACTTTGGTATGATGGTAGAAACTCCTGCTTCCGCAATTATTATTGAAGATTTCTTAGCTGAAGGACTTGACTTTGTAAGTTTCGGAACAAATGATTTAACTCAATATACCTTAGCTTTGGATAGAAATAATGAATTAGTTGCTAAACATTATACTGAAGCACATCCGGCTGTAATGAAATTAATTATGAACGTAATTAAAAAATGTAACGAAGCTGGAGTAACTACAAGTATCTGTGGTCAAGCAGGTAGTAAACCGGAAATAGTAGAAAAATTAGTAGAATCAGGAATTAGCAGTATCTCTGCAAATACTGATGCAGTTCCTACTATCAGAAAGTTAGTTGCAAAAGTTGAGAAAAAAATCATGCTTGATGCAGCTAGAAAAGTTTTAAATGATGAATAGATTCAACACTCTTCACCCCCTTATTTTTTATAACTTTTTAAAAATATTTTAACTTTGTTTTACATATATTTTAACAACGATTATTTCATTAATATTTTTAATCAAATAATCTTTTTAAGAAAATTATTTTTATTTTATTTTTTAGAAGTAATTTTAATTATTGATAATTATTTTCGAATAGGTAATATGATGTTAGATAATAGAATGACTAAAGAAGATATTTTTGAAAATTTAAAAAAATTTCAAGATATGGACATGTCCTATGAATCAGGTAGAATCCTAAGTTCGATGTGTACTAAACCTGATCCGATTGCTATGGAAGCATACAAAATGTTTATTGAAACAAATTTGGGAGATCCTGGTTTGTTTCCAGGAACTGCATTAATGGAATCAGAAGTAATCGAAATGTTGGGACAGTTATTACATTTAGAAAATCCATCCGGACATCTTGTTACTGGAGGAACTGAAGCCAATATTATGGCGATGACCGTTGCCAAATATTTGTTTCAGGAAAAACATGAAGGTATTCCTGAGATAATTTTACCCGTATCTGCACATTTTTCATTTAAAAAGATTATTTCAATGTTATCTTTAAAACCGAGGTATGTTCCACTGGATGAGAATTATAAAATGGACGTATCAAAAATAGAGGATTTAATTACCGAAAATACGATGGCTATTGTTGCTATAGCAGGTACTACTGAATTGGGATTAATTGATGACATAGAAAAAATTTCAGAAATAGCCTATTCAAATAATATTTACCTACATATTGATGCCGCATTCGGTGGTTTTATAATACCATTCTTAGAAAATAAGAATAATCTTAATTTAAACTTTGACTTCAAATGTAAAGGTGTATCTTCTATGACGATAGATCCTCATAAAATGGGGCTTGCACCAGTTCCTGCAGGAGGTATACTGTTTAGACATTCGGAACATCTTGATAAATTAGCCGTTAAAACTCCATATTTAACAAGAAATAAACAAACTACTATTGTCGGAACTCGTTCAGGGGCGGCAACTGCAGCTACATGGACTTTATTGAAATATTATGGTAGAGAAGGATATCAAAAAATAGTCAAAGATGCTATTACGTTAACACAATACACTTATGACAAATTAAAGGATATGGACCATATTAATTTAATATGTAAACCGGAATTAAACTTAATTTCATTCAATACGGATATAAAAAGTGTGGATGTTTTAAAACAAGAATTATATGAATGTGGGTGGAGAGTTTCTGTAGCACAACGTCCTCATGTAGTAAGATTGGTTTTAATGCCACATGTAAAAAAGGAACATATTGATATGTTCTTAAAAGATTTAAAAGAATTATTAAAAGAATAATGGGTTGATTATCCTCCATATATTACTTTAATAACTTCTATTTCATCATTATCATTTATAATTTCGTCTTCTGTAACTGTTTCACCGTTTTGTTTTATTACAACGGTTTCAATAGGAATTTCTTCTTTTTTTAATAATTCTTCAATAGTAATATTTTCTTCAAAATCTATTTCTTTAACATCGTCTTTGTTTATTAATTTTATACTCATAATTTCACCTATGCCAGTTTTTCATGAATTTTTTCTAGGAATTTACATGATTTGCAAATATCCTGTGATGATGGTTCACCACATTTGATGCATGTCTTGTTGGGTTTTCCGGTATGATTTTCCATATAATCTTTTTTAATGGCCGGTTTTATTTTTTCAAAACCGTTTAATGTTGAGTACATTATTGTAGGATGTTTCAAAGTTTCTTCTCGTAAAAAATCACCAATTTCCATTCTAAACGATTCATGGGCATATGGACATCCATCAAAATGAACCTCGAAACCACTTTCCAAAACATATAATCCAATTTCTTTTTCAGGAATCTCCCTTAGAGGTTTAATCTTTTGTGTAAATCTTTCATCTCGGGATTCCGTCTTGTATCCAATCCGAACCATGTTGTTAATATTTCCTTCCAAATAGTTCATTAAGATACTTTGTGCTTCGTCATCAAGATTATGTCCTGTAGCAAGTTTTGTAGCGTTTATTTCACGTGCTGTCTGATTAAATATTTGTCTTCTGAATACTCCACAATAGGTGCATGCATGTTGTGGATGTTCCTCCTGTGATTCTACTTCCATAATTTTATCTATTGTGAAAGAATATTTGTCTTCAAATGATATGATATGATGTTTGATGTTCAGTTCTTTTGCCACATCTTTTGCTATTCGAACACCTTCTTCCCGATAACCTGATATTCCTTCATCAATAGTGACGGCTTCCAGTTCTATAATATTTTTTTCTTTAAGAATATTCAGGATTTTTAATAAAGCCACACTGTCTTTACCACCAGATAAGCCAACTAAAACCTTATCTCCTTTAGTGATTAATTTTTGTTTTTTTATAGTTTTCAGTACTTTTTGTTCAATGGATTTTCTAAAACAAGTGCTACATAATCTTTGTCCGTTTTGTTTTCGGTGTATAACCACATGTTCATATCCACATTGAGTACAAACATTACTCGTCAAATTTATTTCTCCTACAAATAATTTCGTATATTAAAATATTGGGAAATCTTGAATATATTTTTTATCCAGTTTTAAAGCAATTTCTGCCTTTTCAAGTTCCATCCCTAAATATGCAGAATGTTCCATTCTACTGATTAAATCTCTTCTTAAAATTTCTTCATATATTGCCCTGGCAGTAGTTCCTTCAATCACACAGTTCAATTCATAATCCTTATAAAGGATTGCCTTAATAAGATTGTCTTCAACGACTATTTTAAAGCTTCCTTTTATATCCGGAACAAATTTTCCATCAGCCACCGCTTTGATGTGTGGGATGTTGCTTGTATCGATTTTTATATCATCTTTTTTGAACCGGTCCTTATAGTTTACAAGGGTTATGCCCAAATTTTTAGGTATCGTTTCTTTAATTTTGGAAATGAACATCATGTTGGATGCAGTTTTAAGTTCTTCAATGCTGTGTTTTGTTTTTAAACTGCTTTCTGGTGTAAATAGGATGTTTGCATTCGTTTCCATTGCAATACCACTTAACACTGCATGGACTCCATTACTGTCGGCATCCAATAATTCGGACACGTTTCCCACTCCGAAAAATAATGCCTGTGTAGGATTTCTTTCTCTAAACAGTTTACATGCACATATTGATTCTGTAAGCGATGGACTATTAATCGGATCAAGTAACGGATCTGCTATTGTTGTAATGTCTTTACATTTTTTGGTAAGTTTTTCCAGAGATTCCACTTTTTCAAGTGCTGTTTTTGGAATGTAATTTTTTTCATAATTTGTTGGGATAATTACGGCTTTGGCATCATATTCTTTAACATCATCTATAATATTTTTATAATTTCCATGGTCGATACTTAAAATTAAATCGGCACCGGCCCTTAATCCTTCCCTGATTTCAAGAGGATGCATTGTGTCAATACTTAATCCAATATCATAATTGTCTTTAATCAGTTTAATCATATGATAAGCTTTTTGGGGATTGTTTTCATTTGCATGCATTCCAATATCTACCATGTCTGCACCTGAGTTGATATAATACTCCACTTTAGAAAGTAATTCCTCATCACTTAGTTCGGGTGCGTTTGCAATTTCTCCCAATACACGCATAGGAAAATCAATACCTAATGGACAGTTATGAATTTTAAAATTTCCCTCTTTTTCCAATAGTTTTTCAGTATTTTCCTGGCTTTGATATTTATTGATAATATTAATTGCTTCCTGATATTGTTTATCTCTGATTAATATATCTGCAGGAGTGGTTGTGGATAATTCTATTTCATCAATTATGTCCAATGTGACTTTTAAATCAGCAGCATTGCTTGGTCCTTTATACGCATTTATATTAAGTTCTTTGCGAATTTCATCAGCATCCTGTCTCATTAATCCGGGTGTTAAAATTATATCTATATTGTTTACTGGTGTTGTGTTATCAGTATTTAATGAGTTTATTATTTGATTATCTTTAAGGTGATAAATAATTAATTTCGGTGTAATGAATGCAGCTATTGGCATAGGCAATACTTTTAAGTATATGTCATGTTTTTCGTATTTTGCTAAATTTTTGATAATCAGGTCTTTTGCTTGTAATCCTGTAATAATTAAAATTTTAATTTTTATCACCTCTTTTTGTTCTAATTTACTATATTTTCTTTAAAATTAATGTAATTTTATGATGGAATTAAAAATATTTATAACGATTTATCATACCCTATTTTCTTGAAATTCTATAAATTATACACTATTCTTAATTGATTTTATTAATATTTTCATTTAGTTTAGAAATTATTGAAAATTTTTTATTAATTTTTTAATAAAATATATTTTGATTTGAAATTGATTATTTAATTATAAAAAAATTAAACATATTTTAAATGTAACCGTAATTATAAATATAATAAAAAACATAATGATTTAACATGATTAATTATAGTGTGGATATTTGAAAAATTAAATGTTAATAAAACTTTAATTTAATATGTACTATTTTTATTCGCTAAAAAAACTATTATGAGATGATTTGGAGGAATTTCTCAATGATTGAAATAAGATTTCATGGAAGGGGAGGTCAAGGAGCTGTAACCGCTGCTGAGATTTTAGCAAAAGCAGTATTTGAAGAGGATAAATACACTCAGGCTTTCCCATCTTTTGGTGTTGAAAGAAGAGGAGCACCAGTAACAGCATTCACTAGGATTAGTGAAGAACCAATCAGAAGAAGATATCAAATTTACGAACCAAAATATGTGGTAGTATTAGATGAAACATTAGCTAACGTAGTTAATTTAACTTCTGGTTTACAAGATGATGGAGCAGTTTTAATAAACACTCCAAGAGAAACAATTCCTTCTCTTGAAGAACAGAATATTGAAACTTACACTGTAGATGCAACTCAAATAGCATTAGATAACATTGGAAGAAACATAGTAAACACAATTATGTTAGGTTACTTATCAGCAAAAACAGGAGTAGTATCTATTGATTCATTATTAACTACAATAAAATCAACTTTCAAAGGTCCAGTGGCAGAAACAAACATAAAAGCTACTGAATACATCTATGAACAAAATGTAGAATAATTAAGGAGAATGGTGAAATTATGAAATCAATAGGAGCCGCTGTAAGAGATCCTGGAAGTACTAGGAGAAATAAAACTGGTAGTTGGAGGACATTTAAACCAGTTGCAGATAAAGAAAAATGTATAGGATGTGGACTCTGTTATTTATACTGTCCTGATGGATGTATTTCATTAGAATATGATCCAGACTACGACTACTGTAAAGGTTGTGGAATTTGTGCAGAAGAATGTCCGGTAAAAGCAATTACAATGGAGCGAGAATAATGGTAGTAAAAGTTATATCATCAGCAGAAGCAATATCTGAAGCAGTTAAACTTGCAAGACCAAGTGTTATTCCAGTATATCCTATTACACCGCAAACAAAAATATCTGAAAAATTAGCAGATTATGTTGCAGATGGTGAATTAGATTCCCAATACATAAGAGTAGAATCTGAACACAGTGCAATGAGTGCAGCAATAGGAGCATCTGGTGCAGGAGTAAGAGTATTTACAGCAACCTCAAGTCAAGGGTTAGCATATATGCACGAACCGGTATTTGCAGCAGCTGGTATGAGATTACCAATTGTAATGGCAAATGCAAACCGTGCTTTATCAGCACCAATCAACATTTGGAACGATCAACAGGATTCAATATCTGAAAGAGATTCCGGATGGATACAATTATTCTGTGAAACAGGTCAAGAAGCATTTGACACAGTTTTACAAGCATACAAAATTGCAGAAAACCCTGAAATATGTGTTCCTGTAATGGTATGTGTAGATGGATTCATCTTAACACACACTGTTGACCCAGTAGAATTAATCAGCCAGGAAGAAGCAAATGAATTCTTACCACCATTTACACCAGTAAATGCATATTTAAGAACAGATGATCCTATGAGTTTAGGAACATTAGCAGACCCAGGACACTATCTTGAAATCAGATACGATTTGGAAAAAGCAGTTAACGCATCAAAAGAATTAATTGAAGAAGTAGGTAAAGAATACGGAGATAAATTTGGTCGTTACTATGGATTAATTGAAGAATATAAATCCGAAGATGCTGAAATAATTTTAATTGCAATGGGTTCTATCTGTGGAACAATTAAAGATGTAATTGATGAACAAAGAGAAGCAGGTAAGAAAGTAGGTTTAATCAGAATAAGATCATACAGACCATTCCCAAAAGAAGCACTTAAAGAAGCAGTTAAAGATGCTAGATTAGCTGTACTGGATAAAGATATTTCATTCTCTGTAGGTGGAGCATTGTTCTCAGATGTAAGGTCTTCAGTAAATAATGAATCATACGGTTTCGTAATAGGTTTAGGTGGACGTGACATAACACCAGACAATATTGAAGAAATTATTGCAAAAACAGAAAATCCTACTAATGATGTAGAATGGATCGGATTAAGGGAGTAGATTAAAATGAAAGGAGTCGACGAAAAAGAATACTTAGCACCAGGACACAGAGCTTGTGCAGGATGTGGTGCAACTATTGCTGCAAGATTAGCATTAAAAGCATTAGGTGAAAACACTATTGCAGTATCAGCAACAGGATGTCTTGAAGTAATCACCACACCTTATCCTGAAACTGCATGGGAAATTCCATGGATACACGTTGCATTTGAAAATGCATCTGCAGTAGCTAGTGGAGTAGAAGGAGCTTTAAAAGCACAAGGAATAGAAGACACAAATATTGTAGTATTTGGTGGAGACGGTGGTACAACCGATATCGGTATGCAATCATTATCTGGAGCTATGGAAAGAGGACAAAACATAATCTACATATGTTACGATAACGAAGCATACATGAACACAGGTATCCAAAGAAGTAGTTCAACTCCATTTGGAGCTAGTACAACCACTTCCCCTGCAGGAAAAGAAAGTTTCGGTGAAGATAAATTTAAGAAAAACATGGCAGCAATTATGGTAGCTCATGGCGTACCTTATGTAGCAACAGCATGTATTTCTCATCCACAGGATTTAATGGCAAAAGTTAAAAAAGCATCCGAAATTCCTGGTCCAGCATACATACACGTATTACAACCATGTGCAACAGGTTGGGGTTATTCTCCGGAAAAAACAGTTAAATTAGGTAAACTTGCAGTAGATACTCATATGTGGGTATTATACGAAGCAGTTAATGGTAAAATAGAAGTAACAGTTAAACCTAGTCAAAAATTACCTGTTGAAGAATACTTAAAAGTACAAAAAAGATTCAGACACTTAGATGAAGAACATATTGGAATAATCCAAAACTTTGTAGATGGTCAAAGTAAACAACTAGGATTATCCGAATAATTATAATCATGTAATTATTCCTCTTTTCATCTTTACTTTTTTTATTCACTATTTTTTATACAGAATTATTATCTCATTTTTTTACTCATTATTTAATATTTAGTTTTAACATATCTTATTTTAGAACAATTTTTTTAAGGACTGATATTATGATTACTCAACAACAAGTTGCAGAAGCAGTTTGTAATATATATAAACAAGCGGCTATCGTATTGCCGGAAGATATTGTAAAAGCATTAAATCAAGCTTATGAAAATGAAAAAAGTGAAATTGCTCGTTTGAATATTAAATCAATTTTAAAAAATCTTGAATTAGCACAAGAAAATAACGTTCCAATGTGTCAGGATACCGGTTTGCCTATTATTTTTGTAAAGTTAGGTAATGTTGAAGTTGAAAATTTAGAACAGGGAATTATTGATGGTGTTAAATTAGCTACTGAAAATGTTCCTTTAAGAACTAATGTTGTAGATCCATTAACCAGACAAAATACTGGAAACAACATTGGTAAAGGTATTCCTCAGATAAATGTGGAATTAACAAATGAACCTATATTGGAATTAACTGTTTTTCCTAAAGGTTTCGGTTCAGAAAATAATAATAAGTTAGCTATGCTTTTGCCTGGTGAAGGAATTGATGGAATTAAAAAATTCTTTAAAAAGACGATTATTTCTGCAGGAGGTAAACCTTGTCCTCCTACAGTTATTGGTGTTGGAATTGGTGGTTCATCGGATATGGTTATGAAATTAGCTAAAAAAGCGCTTCTTAGACCAATTGATGAAAAAAATCCAGACCAACGTTTGGCTGATTTGGAAGATGAACTGTTGTCAATTGCTAATGATACTGGTATAGGTCCTATGGGGCTTGGTGGAAATACTACTGTTTTGGGAGTAAATGTTGAACTGGCTGATACTCATACTGCCGGATTTCCAGTAGGTATATGTGTTCAATGTTGGGCAGCTAGACATGCAACATGTATATTGACTGATGAGTAATTGTATTCTTTTAACTAACCTCCCTTATTATTTATTTTTTAAATAATTAAAATCATACTTTGGATAATAAGACTTATTTTAATTAACATTATTTTTAATAATTCTTTATGTTGTTGAAGATTGATAATTTGTTTTGAAATCTTGAATTTTCATCGACAGTATTCATTATTCTTTTTTATAAAAAAAGGATTAATATTTTATAATTATAATATTGAAATATTTACATTAGTCTATTTTTTATAATATAATCATTTTTGAATCTATTAATCCATAATAATTTAATTCAAAAGTAATAGAATATTTATCAAATAACCATAACTATATATAAAGTATAAAACAATATAATTAACAAACATTAAGGAGGTACTGATAAATATGTCAGAATTACCAATCGCACCCATTAAAAGATTACTTAAAAATGCAGGAGCATCAAGAATTAGTGAAGATGCTGCAATAAAACTAGCAGATGTTTTAGAAGAAATTGGGGAAGATTTAGCACGTGATGCAACTAAACTTGCAAAACATGCAGGTCGTAAAACAGTTAAAGCTGAAGATATTGAATTAGCATCAAAATAATTCAAATAATATCTTCATTTTGTTTTTAATTTTTTAAAATAATTATTTTTTTAAACTTTTTTTATTATACTTATTTTTTATTCAAATATTGAAAATGATTACTATTTAAGTTAGACTGATTTTCAATATAAAATTGGGTAGTGGCTTCAGTAATTTCAATAGAAATATCACCAATACGTTCAAATGATTTTACCACTCTAAATAAAATTAAATAAAATGTAGAATTATTTTTATTAATATCATCCTTTGCCATCTGACTAGAAATTTTTTTAGTAGCTAATTTCTGAAGATTAGTTAACTCATCTTCGTAACGTTCCATTTTCTCCTTAATATTGGGATCTCTCTTAAGAAAACTTTTAACAGCCTTTCTAAACATGGTATTTGAAGTTTCATACATTTCTTCCAATATGTCAATTACCGGTTCCTTTACTTCCTTGTTTTCTTCAATTACAAATTTGGGAATATGGCAAATGTGGTCTCCTATTCTTTCCATATCATAAGCAATTTCATTAAACATTATTGTGTTGTTATATTCAAAATAAGGATCTAAAGCAATAACAGCATCTGTAGATGACTTGATTTTATTATACATATGATTTGTATTCAAATCTTCTTTCAAGGCTTTTTCAGCTAAATCAATGTCATTATTTTTCAATGCTTCAAACGACCAAGCAAATTGTTTGCTGATCTGTTCACCCATATCCTTGAGCATCTCTTTAATAAAGAATTCTCCTGAATATTCGGGAACGGAATACTCTGTTTCATACATTTCAGATATTTCATTGAATTTTTTTAAATCTACAACATATGCTTTTTTAATTACATCCTCATCTATCAAAGGTTTTAAAAGTTTTGTTACGTATCTGCGACTAATATTTAATTTATCGGCAATCTCATCCTGAGTTGATGGTGCCTCATATAAAATGATATCTAAAATTTCCTTGAGTGTATTATTTTTAATATTCTTTGGCATATTCTGTCACTTAAAAAATTTATTAGTCAAGTTATGTTATATTATAATTTTGTTTAATATTTAATCTTTTCAAAAATATTAATACTTATCATAATTAAACTTTTATTAAGGACAAATACTTATTATCAGAAAATTATCAGGTTAGACTATGTTCACAGAAAATTATATTAAAGAAGAAATGCCCGTAAACCTTTACAGAAAAATCATGATAGCAAGAAAAAAATTTAAGGATAAAGGTATAACAAAATCAGGTTACAATAAGTTTCAAAATTTTTCATACTATGAATTAAAAGACATAATCCCGGAAGCAATAGAAATTTGTTTAGAATTAGATTTGGCTACACGTTTTACCTATGAACAAAATCATTACGCATTAAAAGTATATGATTTGGAAAATAAGGAAGAAACAGAGTTCTGTATGCCTGGAAAAGAATATCCTAATGAAGGAAATATAAACAATCAATTACAAAATTTAGGTAAAATTCAGACATATATACGAAGATATTTGTATATGCAATTTTTAGACATTACGGAAAACGATGTTGTTGATGCTGAAAGTAAACCTAAAAAAAATCTTAAATATCCCGTCAGATAATTGGTGAAAATATGGCAGTAGAAGAAGTTTTTGCAGGAAAGTTAGTTGACAGGAAATCAAAATTTTTTGCTCACTTATACAAAATTGAAAATTTGGATTCTGATATAGAAGAAATTCAAAAGATACATAACAAAAAGTATAAAAAAGCAGCTCATCATTGTTATGCAGCACTGGTTAACAATCAAGAGGATTCCCGTAATGATGGTGAAGTAGGATCTCCTGGAAGGGTATTGTTGGAATTATTGCAGGAATATAAATTAGACGGATATATGATTATGATTTCACGTATTTTTGGAGGTATAAAATTAGGACAGGGTGGAGTTGCAAGAGCTTTTAGAAATACGGGCAGAGGTGTTATTGAATCATACATAAATAGTCAATAAAAAAGATAGTTAGGTAAATGTTTTAATTTACCTTTATTAATCACACCCCTCAAAACTTATGAACTTTTTTTTCATTACTTTCTTCATGAATAGTAAGAATTGTGTATAATATAGCTAAAATAATTCCAATGTTTATGAATTCTTTTAATGAGCTAATCATGGAAGTTAGCATCAAAGCATTATTACTTACGTCAGCATATCCAAACATCAATTCGATTAGTCCCACTATAATTAAAATGATTCCATTATGAGTGCTGAATTTTTTAGAAAGTATCGGATATATTCCCATGATTATTAAAGCATAACCAATGGTTCTCAATAGTTTCCAGTTTGTTATGCTTTCTAATGAATAAAATATATCATAAGGAATTAAGTGAATTGCTCCAAGGAAATGAATTAATTCTATAATCAAGATTATGACTAAAGGGAATATGAATAATATTTTTGCCGTAAGGAAAGAATCATCATCAGATTTATATGAATTATTTTCATATCTCTTAGGTCTCGGCATACTTGAATATGTGTCCGTTCTGTACTCATCAGGATATCTGGTTGTTCGTGGGATATTCTGATTTTCTTTTTCATATTCATTTATTTTATCTTTTATTGGTTCTTTGAAATAAGTTTTCAATGTTTCTGCAATAATTGAAGTTACCACAGCTCCAATAATAGTACCGCTTATTCCCATAAAACTAGTTAGTATTGCAACTACTCCTGATATGAAACCCAGTAATAGTATATCAGTAACTTGAGTTTTTGACAATTTCTTCATTTCTCCTATTTCTTTAATTGAATTTAATAATATATTCCTAATATATAATATAGTTGTTGTTATTTTTTTTATATTGATTAACCATTAAGTATAAATATAACCTAAATAAAATATAATATTGTTCTCTATTAGGGAGCAGTTAAATTATATTAATTTTGTATATGCAGGGGTGCCCGAGCTGGCCAAAGGGGGTGGACTTAAGATCCTCTGGCGTAGGCCTACGTGGGTTCGAATCCCATCTCCTGCACTTTAATTTAATCTAATTTTGTAATGCCTTAGTGGCTCAGGGGTAGAGCGACGCCTTGGTAAGGCGTAGGTCGAGGGTTCAATTCCCCCCTAAGGCTTAATTTCAATAACTATTTTGTATATGCAGGGGTGCCCGAGCTGGCCAAAGGGGGTGGACTTAAGATCCTCTGGCGTAGGCCTACGTGGGTTCGAATCCCATCTCCTGCACTTTTCAATAATTATGATTAACTATTTTTAAACATTTTTCAAAAATCAGTTATCTTATAATTTTTTTTAAACCTATTGTGCAATATTTTCTAATTAATTTGATTGAATTGGTTTGTTGTCAATAGTATGTGCTACAACACATAACGGTGATGACCTGAACAACTGAATTTATGTTCAATGTTATGATGGTTGCATTTCCAATTGTAGCAATAATGATTATGAATTATGAAAACTAAAAAAATTTGCAATATTGCAAGAAATTTTTAGTTTGATGTACGTTAAGCGAATGTATAACAATACATGATGTGGTAAAGTATATTTTTAAATATACCTGCCGATAAATAACTAGCTTATTTATTAATCCTTTATTTTGTTTACTTATACTTCTATAAGAACAGTGTGTTTTTTTTCCGCTTTGGGAATTGATTTACTGTGTGTAAATCCGTTTGATCCTGGCGGAAGCTACTGCTATTGGGATTCGATTAAGCCATGCAAGTCGAATGAATTTATATTCATGGCATACGGCTCAGTAACACGTGGATA
>NZ_JAEELZ010000042.1 GCF_016282985.1 Methanosphaera sp. | reverse complement strand
GGTTTCCAAATTCATCAGTTAATGTTATTGTAAGGTTTCCATTATTATCATCAATAACATCATATACTGCAGTAAACTGGGTGTTTGCTTTTTCTAAGTCTAGTGTTGTTGTATTTGTCTGTGATGAGTATTTTGAATCAATTGGTGTGTATGTTACTTTAACATATTTTCCAGCAATGTGTTCAGTATCTTCTAATGGAATTGTTACAGTATTTTCTGTGAGAGTTATTGTTTTTTCTTCACCATTATTAAATGAATAAGTTAGTTGTCCATCATTAATTGGATTTCCATCTTCATCAGTTACTGTGAAAGTTACAAAGGATTCTCTATTTACTTTACCACTATAATCTATTAATACTTTAGTTTCTATAAGGTCTTTAACTGTTGCTGTTTCTGTTAATCCTTTTGGCATATCTAATTCATCAGAAACATACCATGCACTCAGTGATGATGAACCAAGTGCTGTAGGAGTAAATGTTAATGAAGCAACTCCCTTTTCAACATTAGCTTCACCCAAATAAGTACCATTTAATGAAAATATTACTTTACCGTTAGTTACCGTAAATTCTTCACAATTAACATTTACATTTAATGTATTTTCCTGATTAACAGCAAATGTTTTTGTATTAAGTTTTAGATTATATTTTGGATTAATACTATTATTGAATAATGTGTTTGTTCCATTGTTTTCTATACACTCTTTACCATAATAATCAAAAAAGGACTTTCCATAGGCCATAATATAAGAACCTGAGCTACTTAAATCATTATCCTCTATTAAATTTTCATAAGAAGAATTATCAAGAGAAATTGCAAATCGTCCATGAGTTCTGATAATATTGTCTTTGATTATATTATTAACTGAACCATAAAGAATTATGTTAGAATCAGGATGTGTTATTCTCCTACCAGCTACATCCATATCATTAGATATTATTTTACAAGATTGAGAATTATTTAAAATTAGCAAACCATCAATTGTATTGTTTGCAATATTGATATTGGAAGTATCTTGAATTGTTAAGTTATTTATTTTTAAACAAGAAATGTTTGAATTTTCTGATCCTTCAATAAATTTAACATTATTTAGTGTACTGTTTTTAATTAAAGTATATCCTTCAATATTATTGAATCCTCTTAAATTTACTGATTTATTGAAAATTAAGGATTTATTAATTTCACCATCAATTACAAAATTATATGAACTTAAATCATCTTTAATAATACCTGTTTCTTCATCAAAATAATTCATATAATTTTCATTTGTGACTATTTGATAAGTTACTGGATTTTTAGGTCGAGAATTAGCATATTGCATATATTCGTTATCGACTAAAATAGCGGAGTTTCCATCTAAAAAGAAAGTATTATATACATTAACTCTCATTGTTGCTTTTATAATTGAATCATATATTGGATTTAAAGTGGTTGGTGAAGTTAAATAGGAGTAGGGTGCATAATACCCCGTGTTATTATGAAGAGTGTAAAGATTATTCACTTGTTCATTAGCAGTTATTATACGTATTCCTGTGTTATTTTTTGAAACGTAATTTTCAATAGGTGAAGTAATTTTTAAACTATTGAAATTTACTCTTTTAGTAGCATTATAAATTATTTTAAGATTAGTATTCTCTATTGATGTAAAATTTATATCCGTATTCATACCTTCATTTGGTATAAAGAACAAGTATTTGTCCCAATTTTCATCATTAATTACTAAAATTTCTGCAGGTAATACATTATTCACGTAAGTAACGTTTTCAGTTTTAGCCATCCGTCCCTGAACTATATAATTATCTTTCACTATAGAAGTACCTTCTCCAGGATTTCCTTCTTCTCCAAATTCTGGATCATAGTACTGTATTCCTAAAGCCCATTCATTGGCAACAATAGTGTTATTTTCAATTAAATGACCTGCACCGGATATAACCATTGCCTGACAGATAGACTGATTATATGCTTGAGTATTATCAATATAATTGTTACGTATAGTAATATTATAACTAAATCCACTTCCACCATAAGTGGTTATATAGAATAAATTTCCAACATAACCTTCACCTAAAACAGTATTGTTTTCAAACAAACAATTGTTGGATGTTGCATAAACAACAGTAGAATGTCCACTATTAGATTTACTTTTAAAATAACTGTTGGTTATGTTTACATTATCAGAACTTCTGATAGATATTGCTCCAACACCAAAACCTATACCCTTATCACAAGTTAAAGAAATATTGTTAAATGTAACATTGGCTGCTCCTTCCGTTCGTACATGCGTGTTGTGAAAATTAATGTTTGTAATATTAGACCCAGAACCAGATTCAATTATATTGAAAATATATTGATCCCCTTTACTTGATGAATTAAAAATTAAATAAGCATTACCTTTAGAAGAAGTTATATTTACAGGTTTATTTACTGAAAAAGCATATTTTGAACCTTCTAAAACCCCATCAATATCAATTACATCTCCTTCAGTAACATTATCATTTAATAATCCATTAGTTACATATTGATTAAAGTTTTCTGAATTTAAAAAAATAGGGGAGGAGGATGTTTTAACTAAAACATTTCTTTTTTTAAAAAATGAAATAGTTTCAACATCTTGTGTTGTTGAGATTTGACTACAACAAGCACAATTACATACTAATAAATTACTATCATCAAACTCATATTCAGTACAGTTATCATTAGATTCTACATTATTATTAGAAGAATTTATGGAAACTGTACTGTTACCATTCTTATTATTTGAAAAATCAGTCAAACTGTTATTATAAATAGTATTACTTGTTGATTCATTTGTTATGACTATTGTGAAAACATCACCCCAACCAGCAAAATATGTTAAATTAACAGTATTTCCAGTTATTAAATTATTGGTTGATGGATATGTTGTGTTACCTGTTAATATTATGCCTACATTTTGTGGACTAATTTGTTCATAAAATGTATTTGCTACAGTGTCACTGCCCGTGATTATGAAATTGTTGTTAATAATTTTACAGTCGGTTGAACCCCAACTACCTAATCCCATAGCAGTTGTTCCTGTTGCATTAACAGTATTATGATTGAATGTGTTATTGTTTCCCATATAGTTTTCTATACCGTAACATACAGTACCAGTTAAGTTAATAGTGTTGTATGCAACATAGTTGTTTGCATTACCATTGTAGTATGTGTTGGTTAATATTCCATATGCAAGAGATTGTTCTCCATCATTTAATCCAACAGTGTTTGTACTGTTTGCATATATTGTATTGTTGTAAACAACAGATCCTGTTGATGTTGAAGCATCTATTCCTACAACATTTTTTTCTCCGGTAACTCTTATATCATTGTCTCTTATAGAGAGGTTTGATACGTAATCACTGCACATTATACCATAATTGTAATGTGAACCTGTTACGTTTATGTTATTGTTTTTAATACAGGAGTTATTTGTTCCATATCTTACAATTATTCCAGGCATAGTTGTACCATCCAAATTAAGAGTATTATTATAAATGTTTACATTATTGTTTGTAAAGCATACACCTGTTGATTGGTCTATAACTACTGCTGCAACATTTAATTCACTCCAATAAGTTACCCAATTATCATTAGTTTTCCAAGCTAAAGCTTGTGATTGAGTTGAAACTTCTATGTTGGATGAATTTACTTTTACACATGAAGAGTTAGTAATAGATATTGCTTTTGTTTCATAACTATCCCATTCGGTAAGGTTAGTTTTATATAAGTTAATATTTACATTGTTTAATGTAACGTTTGATGCATGGTCTATGTTAATTACTTTTGTATCGCTTGTAGTATTGTGATTAAAGATTACGTTGCTTATAGTAACATTGTTTCCGTTTATGTTTATTTTAACATTTGTTAATGTTTTTCCGTTTGCTGTTAATGTTACGTTGTTTCCGAAAGTTACTTGTGCGTCAGAATATGTTACATCATCACTTAATGTGATTTCAGCATTTTCATAAGTTGTTTCATTTTCTAAAGTCGAAAATGTTTGTGGATTGTCTCCACTATATACCATATCCGTTTCAATATCGTTTTCTTCTAATATGTTATCAGTTTGTGGAGAAGTAACTTCAGTTGCTACTGGTTCTACTTCTTCTGCTATAGTATCAACAGTTGTTGTATCATCAGATACTTCTGCTGCCACAGCTACTGACATTAACATTATCAGAAGAATTCCGAATATTGTTACTTTAAATTTATTATTCATTTTAGATCGTTTTACTAATTTATACAAAGAAGATTGTTTAATTGAAATAATTGAATCTGTTAACAGTTAATGTAATTTCATTAATGCAGTTTTGTAACTGTTAGTTGAATCGTTTTCAAGTTAATATGAGAATTAAACCTCTTAATCTTCTTAAAACTTAATAAAGACAAATGAAAAATAATAGTAATAATTAGAAAAACACTGAAAAGTTTATCTAATTATGTAGTGTAGTAATAGTGTGTGATTAAAAAAAATATTACTATTACTACCAAACTAATATTATTTCATTAAAATTATATCAAGTTAATAATATTTATTGCCCCCCCCCCCTTATATAGATTTCTAATATTTTTGACAGATAATAAACAATATTTGAATAATTTGTGAAAAAAAAACAACAATATACCTAAAAATGATACATCATTTTATGAAAAATGTTCATATAGATTAATACCAATTCATTCACAAATATTACATTCCAAAACATCAAAACTCTCCACCACATATGCCTTATTCTTTTATCATCATAAATGAAAAATTCCAAGCTATTCTCAAAATTATACAGTAAGAAATAACCATATTAACATAACACCCCTATAACAAAACATAATACAAAAAAATTATAGAGAAACTTTTTTTTAATATTAAGAGTGACCGACAAAATTCTTATTTTTAATATTTTCTTTATTTTTCTATTTAAAATACTTGTTTTTATCTAAAAGTCCTAATTTTTTAATTAATATTTATATACTTGTTATTACATATATTATATTAGATATTAGTTAATTT
>NZ_JAEELZ010000041.1 GCF_016282985.1 Methanosphaera sp. | reverse complement strand
CTTTCAGTAATGTTATAAACAATTTCCTTACCATTAGCAAATTTATCCAAAGCACTGAAAGTATACTCCCAATCATTGGACTCATCAAGAACAGCAGTATCAACCACTACACCATCAGCAAGCAATTCAACTGTCACACTACCAGGACGTTTACCATCATTATTGTTATTATCATCCCAATCTTTAACAACATTTACATTTGTAGTTTCAGGAATGTGAGTGTTAACAATAGATAATGTGTCTTCACTATAAGTTACTGTGTAACCATTTGCAATGTTCACTTCCTCAACACTGTAAACAATTTCTTTACCTGCATTATATTTAGGTAAGTCTGTGAATGTGTAATTCCATTTTCCACCAGTTGATTTAACAACTTTTACAGTATATTCCTGACCGTCAGCCTTAAGTTTAAGAGTAACCTCTTCAGGTCTGATACCATCCTGATTGTTACTGTCATTCCAAACTTTGTAAACTGTTACGTTCACAAGCTCTGGAACAAGAGTGTTTGTGATAATAAAGTTACCGTTACATTCTGTGATGTTTGTTATGTAATGTTCAACATTTACTTCTTTAATGGTGTAAACAATTGATTTACCATCCTTATTTACAGGTAAATCTTTGAAAGTGTCTTTCCAAGAATTACCTTCATTAAGAGTGGTTTCATCTACCTTTTCACCATCAGCCAGTAATTCAACAACAACATCCATTCTGGCATTGTCATTATCATTGTTATCATTCCAAACTTTTGTCACGTTAATTTCCTTGGTGTATACTTCATGGGTGTTGGTAATAGTATAACCTTCAATTGTTACGGTGTAACCATAAGGTACAACCTCTTCAATTGTGTAAACTATTTCTTTACCATTTGCATACTTAGGTAAATTACTGAATGTGTATGTCCAGTCATCAGTACTGTTGACTTGAACTGTTCCATTTTGAACGTTTACACCCTCGGCCTTAAGAATTATGGTAACATTAGTTCTTAAAGCGTCCTGATTATTGTTATCGTTCCATACTTTGTTGATTGTAATATCTACAAGTTCTGGAATGTGAGTGTTGGTAATGGTCCAATCATCGCTAATGTTTGTTATTACAGTTGTGTAGTTAGCAACTGTTAACTCTTTAATTGAGTAAACAATTTCCACACCAACTTCTCCTTCTTTATATACTGGCAAGTCTGCGAACTTATCAGTCCATTTATCACCAGTTAAAGTAAGATTGGCAACAACTTCGTCATCAGCAACTAAGAAGACTGTAATATTTTCAGGACGATCTTTAGCTGTATCAGCATCATCCCATACTTTAACAACATTTATTTCCTTAGTTAAGAATTCATGAATGTTGGTTATTGTTAATGTATCCTGATCATATTCAACATCATAACCATCAGGAACAACACTTTCCTCTACTGTATATTCAATTAATTTACCATTTGCATATTTTGGTAAATCAGTGAATGTGTAATTCCATTTTCCGTTAACTTCCTCAATAACTGCAACATACTCATTACCATCATTTGATTTCAATTTAATGGTAACTTTAGAAGGTCTCATATTATCCCTGTTATCAGCATCATCCCAAACCTTGTTAACTGTTTTGTTAACAACTTCAGGAACATGAGTGTTGATAACCTTGAATCTACCTTCACAGAAGACAATATCAGTAGTGTAATCCTCAACAGCATCCTCGGTAACATTATACACTATTAAAATTCCACCATCACGATACTTAGGAAGGTTTTCAAATGTGTAGTTCCAGTTTGTACTGTTAATTTGTACTTTATTGTCACTTACAACACCATCTATAACCAAAGTTATAGTTACATTGTTTGGACGAAGAGCATCATTGTTATCTGCATCATTCCAAACTTTACTTACATTTACTGAAGTATTTTCAGGAATGTGAGTGTTGTTTACTGTGAATTCTGTTGAAACATTTGTAACAACGCCAGAGTAACCAGGAATAGCAACTTCTATAATAGTATATTTGTACTCTTTACCTTCATCATGATATTTAGGTAAATTGTTGAATACAGCATACCAATTATTATTCTCGGATAATACTGTGGAATTGTATTCTTTACCATCACGTAATAACTGCACTGTTACGTTAGCAGGACGAACACCATCCTGGTTATTATTGTCATTCCAAACTTTAGTCACATTTACTGAAGTATTTTCAGGAATATGTGAGTTGATTACTTTGAAAATACCTTCACAGAATACAATAGTAGTTTCATAGTTCTCTACTTTTTCTTCTGTTACATTATATTTAATTAATGTACCATTGTCACGATATTTTGGTAAGTTTTCAAAAGTATACGTCCAATTAGTAGCATTAATCTGAACAGTCTGATCTGATTTTTTACCATCAATAACCAAAGTGATGTTTACACTGACAGGTCTTAAACCATCAGTATTGTTAACATCATTCCATACCTTAGTCACGTTAACAGTAGTTTTTTCAGGAACATGAGTGTTCTTTATAGTAAAGTTATTGGATTTGTTTGTAATGGTTTTAGTATAACCTTCAGGAACCGTTATCTCATCAACAGTATAATTGATTAAAACACCATTGCTGTATTTATCCAAGTTTTCAAATACATAAGTCCAATTATTACCACTATATAATGATATCGGTTCACCTTTTGTTACATTATTAGCATATAACTGAACTAATATAACATCAGGTCTTTTTCCATCAGTATTATTTTTATCATCCCATTTTTTTGTAACATTTAAACTTGTTACTAATGGAATGTGAGTATTGGTAATTGTATAATTGTTACCTGAATTTGAAACTTCTTGAGTATAATTTACAGGAACTTTCGTTTCATTAACAGTATAATTAATTAAATGGGCATTAGCATATTTTGGTAAATCTGTAAAATTACCCATCCAACCGTTAGATTCATTTAATACAATAGTATCATTTAAAATACCATCCTTAAATAAAGCAACTGTAACGTTTACTGGACGCATACCATCCTGATTATCAGTGTCATTCCATACTTTGGTTACATTTATAGTAACATTTTCAGGAATGTGAGTATTGATAATTTCTACTTCGTAATTAGGTTCTAGAGGAACAAAATAATATTCTAGACCAATTAGACTCTGCCAAGCACTGTGTAATAAAGGTTTGTATAAATAAAATTGATACATCCATTTTCCATTTTCTGTATAATTAACTACACCTTTATTTCCAATAGCATTACCATTTTGAACCATTTGGTAAACTTCATAAACTGCATCACCTTCTTTTTGATTAAGTTCTGCAGTCCCCCCAGGACCACTATAAGTACTACGATCCTCATAATGGGTGCCTACATACCTACCATCAGAATGAGTTCTGTTGCCCTCTAAAAATATATATATACTAGGATCATTAATATTAGCTGCCAAACCATTATCCATTAATGTGAAATTTTCACCATCTTTAGCATGATAGAACAGTAATGTACGAATATATGGTAGTACATCTTCATGAGTTCTTGGATTCATTATGGTTTCATTAGTCATTGCAATTTTTTTATATGGCATCCAAACTGGAGTATCACCATCAGAACCTATTTCATTGTTTGGATCTTGTGCTCCTCTCTGAATACAATATCCCCAAATACCGTCAGTCATTAGATATGGCAATACTCCCGGACCCATATATTCAACAAGTACTTCTGATTCCTTGATAGTAGTATTACTTTCAAGATATTCATCATTTCCTAGATAGTTAACTGTAACTTCAAAATCTTTACTTAATGACCATAGAATATCAACATAACCCTCGGATAATTCACCAGTAGCATTAACATTGCCCTCTTTATCAATAACCTCGATATTTCCAGATTTAACAAGATCATTTGTTAAATTTGTAACAAATATACGATATGTAATAGCATTAGTATCAAATGAAACAAGTTCCACACGTGCTTTTGTAGGTATTTTCTTATTTTCATCCACATTTGATATGTTATAAGAAACATTATAATGTTCTGGAACTATTTCTTCAATAGTGTAGTTCATTAATTTTCCATTTAAGTATTTTGGAAGACCTGTTACATTATAAGACCAATTTGTTTCATTGGTTAGAATGATTTCATCACCGTATTGTTCTCCATTAGCTAAAACTTTAATTGTGACATTTGATGGTCTGAAGCCTTCAATATCATCAGAATCGTTCCAGACTTTTTCAACGGATATACTTAACATTTCGGGTATGTGAGTATTTGTTATTGTAAAGTTATATGAATCTTCTTTTACACTGACAGCATATTCATTTGGAACTTCCAATTCTTCTACATTATATTGTATTAATGAAGAGTCTTTACCATATTTTTGTAATTTTGTTATGGTCTTGGTCCAGTTATTGTTTTTGTTTAAAACTATAACCTCATCATATCCTGTTTCTTCAGAATAAATGTGTACTTGAATACTTTTTGGTCTTAGACCATCTTTATCATCAGAATCATCCCAGACTTTTTTAACTGTCAAGTTGGTTAATTCATATGTGTTTACAATTTCGAAACTTGTTGAAAGATTATTTAAAGGATTAATTAATTCATGGACATATTTTTCTGAATTTTGTTCCCTTGTTGGCATTAAAGGATTAATTTCTTCACTATGATTTGTTATTTTAACTGTGTATTCACCAGGAATACCTGTTTCATTGATAGTGTAATTAATTACATTAATACATCCATATCTTCTCATGGTTAAATTGTAATTAATTTCATTACCTTCCTCATTATAATTGATTAAATCAGCGAAAGTACATTCAGGATTCTCTGTATTTAATAGTTCTCCCCTGAATTCATAACCGTCTTCTGTTAATGCTACTGTAACCCATTCTTCTTTTAAAGCTTCATTATTAAGTACTACCTTAATATTTTTAACTCCATCAGAAATAGTTACATTAGTTAGTACCAAAGTTGCATTTCCATTACTGGATCTGAAATTATAGTTTGTTATTTCAGCACCGGTTCTATAATTATACACAGGTAAGATTATGTTACCAGTCCAATCATTATCTTCGGATAAATAAAGATATGGTTGAAGATATTGTGATCCTTTTATTGGATAAACAATAACATGATCTGCTGTAGGTGTACCATCAACCCAGTTCAATTTAACTGTTACATTCCATGCCTCTGCAGTTGTAGTTGTAACTGTAAAGTCTGGTTCTTTAACTTCTTCATTATATATTTTATAAACTGGTAAATCTGTAAAATTATACTTCCAACCATTTGTTGAATTTAATGTAGCATTAGCGACAACAACATTATCAGCCAATAAGTCCACAGTTATATTCTCTGGCCTGGTATTATCAATATTGTCAAAATCTTTCCAGTCTTTGGTGACATTTATTTTAGTTAAAATATTGAAACCAATGGTATTTTGGTAATGATCTTCAATATTGTCAGTTTCAGTATAATAAATATAGAATTGATATGTTAAATAATCAGAACCATAGAATGAACCTGTGTTGTTTATTCCTTTACCAGATTTAACTAGATCCATAATTTCTCTAACAAATTCCATTCTGGTAGGTCCATCCGCCCTATAAGTTTCCATACTTTCAGGAGCATTTGGATCAGTATAATTGTAACCACCAGTAAATGCATATAATAACCACCTTATTTGTGGTTTTCCTCCACTTTGAGTAGTGAAGTTTTCTGTATCATTAAAGTGATAATATAATGCAGTTCTTAGATAAGGTAATATGTCCTCACCAGTTACTGGGTGAATAATCTTTTCATTCGTTAAAGTCAATCGTTTGAAACTTCCAGGTAATAATCCTTCTCCATATAAACCATTTGGTTGTGCTCGATTGCTTGGTTCTATACAGTAAGCCCAGGTAGTATCATTCATTAAAAATGGCAATGCATAAGAATCCCAATAATAATAAACATTATATTTATACCAGTAGGACAAAGTACTGTAATTTCCATCAGAAACTATAGAATCTTCACTTGTAATATATTTTAATCCAATATTATCCCATATTTTTGGTCTATTAGGATAAGTATTAGTGATTGTTATGTCTTTAATTAGTGGATTTAAATTATCCTTGTAAACAAGAAAATCATTAGATATTATGGAAGTTCTTAATGAATTATGCAATGGGCCAATATCCACAGTAGTAACATTAATAATTTGGTCATAAACATCAGGATCCGCTACTTCACCAATGGTATAATTAACCACGTGCATGATATCGTATCTGACTAATTCATAACTTGATGTTGAATCAGCTCTTAAAAATGCAAAGGTATAATTATCCCCTGAAGCATTGAACTCATTACACAAAGAACCATTTCGATACAATCCAAGATGCATGGTTTCATTTTCGGATTTATTATATACCTGTATTGTTATATTTTGACCGGTTTTATCTGTTGTAGTAACTGTGAAATAGTTTTGAGTTGCTGAATATATTTTACCAGCACTATTAGTCCTGATTGCACCATAGACAATTTCGTTTCCATTTGAATCATATTTTGGTAAATTTCTATAAAATACAGATTTAGAACTATAAGATAGAGTAAAAACCCCCATAATAGATTCACCATTCGCAGTGATATTATAATACCATGTTCCAGTACTTGTTCTTCTGATATTTAAATCAACAAGTTCAATAGGTTCTACAGTAATTCGACAATTACTTGAATTTAATGGATTTGGATTTTCATCTATAGCATATACTGGTAAATCTGTAAAGTTACCTTTCCAATCATTTGATTCATTTAGAGTAATATTTTTAATATTATTACCATCAGCATATAATTTTACGGTAACATTATCCGGTCTTTCACTAGTATGATTTGTATCATTCCATATTTTTTTAACATTAATGTTAGATAATATTTGGAATCCAATAGCATCAAAATGATGATATTCATTCAACTCTTCATCAGCCTTATATAAATAAAACTGATAAGTCAAGAAATCTGAATCCTTGTATTTACCAGAACTGCTCACGGCATTTCCAGATTGAACCTGATTAATGGTCCTGTTTACATAATCTCGGATAGTTCCATTATATACTGATTGAGTAGGAATAGAAGTGATATTTGTGTAATTGATTTTAGGATTTGAAAATTTACTGACAACTATTTGTAAATCATTGCTGTGTGAACCAATAACCCCAATATCAAAATTATTGTAGATTAATGTTCTAACATAAGGCAAGATATTTTCACCTGTTATTGGATGAATAATCTCATAATCATCAGTCAGTTTAATCCTTTTATATATTCCCACAGGTTTAGAAGAGTATTGATATGCCGGAGTAAGGTTTTGGTTTGCACCAGAGCCTTGGTTTTCACCAGCACCTAATGAAAATACCCATGTAGTATCATTCATCAACCATGGTTTCTGATATATAACTCTTTGATATTGCTCATCAAATACTATAACACTATATCTTTCATCAGAGTCTTCACCATCAGCTGTTTTGACATTTTGGTTAAGATTTTCTTTAACTATGGTTTTGTCTGTTTCTTGTAATTGATTATTTGACTTTGTATTAATGTCAATTCCATCATTTGAAGAAACTTCAGCATTATCCTTGAAGATAGGAGTCATATCTTCATTTAGGGACATACTGTTTGTGTCGCTAACAGATATTTTTTTAACATCTATTGTTTCTTGCAATAGTCCGGAATTTTCCAGGCCTGCAATGTTTAATGTTCTTCCACTAATTTCATTAACACTAATTTTTGCACCATGACTTTTATCATTAGCAATTGTTTGATTGTCTCCATTTGTTTTAGATGTGTTAACAAATGTGTCTATATTGGATTTGATGTTATTTTTTGTGTCATCTTTTGTGCTTGTCTTTTCTACGTTTGCCTCCGATTTGGTTAGAATCCTATCGGATTGTACCACTTTATCCACATCATAATTGTCGGGTGTGGATAAAACTTGATTGTCTTTTATTACTTGGACATCACTGCCTGCTTCGGATGCAGAAACCATTCCCGCACCCAAGAGTAGAACAAGAACTGTCATAAGAAATAAAAGACAATATTTCTTATTAAATTTCATGTTGACTCCTTAAAAAACATTGTTTTAATAAATAATTTTATCCTACTTCCGGTACAAAAGTAAAAGATAAAATATATAGTCAATTTATAGATATAACTAAATTTTTTATATAGGATATTGCCAAATACATTTTTTACTATTTGAAATATCCAAAAAAATTACATTAGAACTTATTTTTTAATAAATCCTTTAATAATTTTTAATTTGAAGTTATTTTATAGAATAAATTGCTATATATAATTATATTATTTTATTATACCATAAAATTAACTCATATAATTAATTATTTTAAAAACAAATTGATTATATTAAAGATTTATGAAAAATTTTTAAAAAATAGAAATCCTGATGAAAATTAGTTAATATGAAAAAAAATATTTGAAACATGTTCAATTTTTAATAAAAAAAAACTATTTTAAAATGATTAACAAGATAATTATTAATAAAAAAAATAATAATTTTATTAATTAAAAACAATTAATTAATATATTCAATATCAAAACAATATACTCAAGATAAATTAAAAATAAAATACTAACAATCAATTTTTTAAAGACAAAACATCATAATAAAATAACGCATTTACAAAGTAAATTACAATTAAAAATAATAAAATACAACCAACATAATTTTAGTTATTTTCTAATTACATGCCATTTTATTCCAGTTAAAATATTAAATAACCTACTTTATTAATAAAATCTTACATTTTTATGATATACATATACATGAAATATATACCTTATTTTATTTTTAAATACAAAAAAGAAAGACAAAACAAAAGAATCATACTCTAAATAAATATCGTCACTTAAACAATAATAATATTAAATGTTAGTAATATAATTTTAAATATCCATAAAAAAATGTAAAAGAAACTGGAGGTTAAATTATGTATAATAAAATATTATTACCTACCGATGGATCAAAAAATTCTGAAAGGGCTATTGCCCATGCATTAACAATAGCAGAATTTGAAGATGCTGAAATTGTGGTTCTAAATGTTGTTGATAGTGTTTACCTAACAGGACTTCCTGAAGAAGACTTGATTACCAAATCCGAAATGATTCTTGAAGAAGAAAGTAAAAAAGTTACTTCCAGAGTCGAATCAATCATTAAAGAAATTGAAGAAGAAAAAGGTTCTGAAGGTAAAGATATAAAAATTACTACAAAAACCATTGAAGGAAATGCTGCAGATGTTATTCTTAAAATATCTGAAAGCGACGACATCGACTTGATTGTTATTGCAAGTAGTGGTAAACACATGCTTGACAGATTCCTTTTAGGCAGTGTAACAGAAAAAACCGTCAGACATACCAAAGTACCTATTCTTGTTATTCCTAACGAGGAATAAATTCTCTTTTTTTATCTTTTTATAAATAATACCACTTCCATTAATTAAAATGATTCATATAGTTATAAGTTATAACTTAAAAAGTTATAATTAATGTAATTTTTAGTTATTAGTTAAAAGTTATAAGAAATAAGCAACGAATCATTAAGAAAAAATAAAAACTATGAAAGCAATATAATTATATATTGCTAATTATTGAAATAAAAAAGATAATTATCACGATTAACTTATACTAACTAAAAATTTGGAGGAAATACTTTGGCTTATGAAGGATATCTCAAAGAATTTCTGGAATTATCTGACATAGACGTTGGAGACACAGTACGAGTAACAAAACCAAACATTGAACATGAAGGAATGTTACTTGAAAAACCAGATTATACAAACAAAAATACAATAATAATCAAACTCAGTAGTGGATATAACATCGGAATTGATGTTAAAGACGCAAAAATTGAAAAAATAAAGGAAGGAAAAAAACCGAAAATCGAACTTGACCCTGTTGACAAACAAATAAGTGATGAAAAAGATAATCTTTCCATATTATCAACCGGTGGTACAGTAGCAAGTGTAATTGATTATAAAACTGGAGCAGTACATCCGGCATTTACTGCAGACGATTTATTAAGAGCAACACCCGAACTAGTGGACCATGCAAACATAACCGCTAAGGCAATATTCAACATACTTAGTGAAAACATGACCCCACAATACTGGAAAGAAACGGCAGAAGCAGTATATGATGAAATAAATGATGGTGCAGACGGAGTTATCATAGCACATGGAACCGATACCATGCATTACACTGCTTCAGCACTAAGCTTTATGATAGACACACCAGTACCTATAGTCTTAACGGGGGCACAACGTAGTTCTGACAGACCATCAAGTGACGCATTCACCAACCTTATGGCTTCCGTTGTATCAGCAAAATCAGATGTTGCAGAAGTAACTATCTGTATGCATTCATCAGAAGACGATCCAACTTGTGCACTTCACAGAGGAACAAGAGCACGTAAAATGCACACTTCACGTCGTGACACATTCACAAGCATAAACATGGATCCATTGGCAACTATTGAAAACAATACCCTGAAAATTAATGATGAAGAAGTAAGCTACACTAAAAGAGGCGACGTTGAATTATCATTAAACAATAATTTAGCAGATAAAGTTGCTCTTGTGAAAATGTATCCTGGTATGGATGCAGAATTGATTGACATATACACAGACAAGGGATATGATGGAATTGTACTCGAAGGAACCGGTCTTGGACATTGCAGCGATGAGGTAATTGACAGTGTTTCACGTGCTACCGGAGAAGGAATCCCTGTAGTAATGACATCCCAGTGCATATTCGGTAGAACAAACATGAACGTCTATAGTAGTGGACGTAGACTTCTAAACAGTAATGTTATACCAGTCAGTGATATGCTACCTGAAACTGCTTATACCAAACTGTTATGGGCTGCAGGCCAAAGCGATAATGTAGATGAAATTCGTAAGATTATGCAGACTAATCTTAAAGGAGAAATGGATACCACATTATCTCAAAACTACTTTATAAAAAACTAGGGGAAAGATAATATGTCCGAAGATAAATTTAATTATGAAGAATTAGGATTGATGATGGGTCTTGAAATTCACCAACAATTAGACAGCAAAACAAAACTATTCTGCAGATGTCCAAATTCCTTAACAGACAAAAAACCGGAACGTAGAATATATCGTAGACTTAGACCTACCCAAAGTGAACTTGGTGAAATAGACAGGGCAGCATACGAGGAATCACAAAGAAATCTGCAATTTGTTTATGAAGCATATAACCATCACACATGTCTTGTTGAAGCTGATGAAGAACCTCCTGCAAAACTTAACCAGGAAGCCGTTGATATTTCAATCATCCTTGCAAGTCTTATGAACATGACCGTTGTCGATGAATTCCACACAATGCGTAAACAGGTAATTGACGGAAGTAACACCAGCGGTTTCCAAAGGACAGGTATCCTTGCAACAGACGGTTATGTTGAAACAGAATTCGGTAACGTTACAATTGAAACTTTAGGTCTTGAAGAAGATGCTGCTAGACGTATTGGTGAAGAAGAAGGAAAAATAGTATTCCGACTTGACCGACTTGGTATTCCTCTGGCAGAAATTACAACTTCCCCTGATATGCATCACCCACAACAGGTTCAACAGGTAGCCTACCAGCTTGGTCAAATCTTAAGAAGTACCAAAGTTAAAAGGGGACTTGGAACCATTAGACAAGACCTTAACATATCCATTAGGGAAGGTGCAAGAATAGAAGTTAAAGGTGTACAGGACCTGGAACTTATGCCAACCATTGTGGAAAATGAAGTTCAAAGACAATTAAACCTTATTGACATAGCAAAAGAGCTTCAAAAACGTGATGCTAAAGTAGAAACATGCATCTATGATGTTACAGGATTACTTGAAAACACCAACTCCAAAGTCGTAAAAGGTATTCTTGAAGCAGATAACAGTGGAGTATTAGCTATTAAACTCAAACACTTTGCCGGTTTAATCGGTCGTGAAGTACAACCTGGAAAACGTTTAGGTACAGAGTTTTCCGAACATGGAAAGAAAATGGGAGTATCCGGATTATTCCATACCGACGAATTGCCAAATTACGGTATTACACAGGAAGAAGTTGACAGTATCAGAAATGATTTATTATTGGAAGATGATGACGCATTCATCCTTGTTGCAGGACCAAAAGACAAGGCACATAACGCATTGAATGAAGTTATTGAAAGGGCAAAGGATGCGATTATTGGAGTTCCTGAGGAAACTCGTCGTGCACAGGACAATGGAAATACCGAGTACATGAGACCGTTACCTACTGCAAGTAGAATGTATGTGGAAACAGACATTCCTACAGAAATCATAGACCCTGAAAGAGTAGCAAGAATTGCATCAAATCTTCCGGAGTTACCGGCAGTTAAAAAAGAACGTATCCAAAAAGAATATTCCCTTAGTGATGAACTGGCTGAACAGTTAGTACAACGTAACAATGCAGGCTTATTCGAAGAAATTAAAGCAGAACTACCGAATATGGATGCTACAAAGATTGCTTCAGATATTGTGTCAACAATAAGAGACTTGAAACGTGACGGTTATGATGTTAAAAAACTCAACAAGGACGTTTTGGTTGAAATATTTGCACTTGTAGATAATGACGTTATTCCTGCAGCAAAAACAGAAGTTATATTCAAGGATGCTTGTGAAGACATTAGTCCAATGGATTCTGTTAAAAAGAACAACCTGGAAAAACTATCAGAAGATACCGTTGCCCAGGGTATTAAAGAAATCGTTGAAGAAAATAAGTCAATGATAGAAGAACGTAAGATGGGTGCTATGGGTCCACTAATGGGTAAAGCTATGGCAAAATTCCAAGGAAAAGCTGACGGTAAAATAGTTAGTAAAATATTAACAAAAGAGATACAGAATATAATTAACTAAAATTATATTCCATACTAAACTCCTTTTATTTTATAAAAAAAAGTAATTGGTAAAAATACCATTTATAAATTCAATTGTCTGATTTTTTTCTTTAATTCATCCCAAAAGATTATTTCTTCACCACAACCTGAGATAATAATATAATTATATTCTGAATTTTTAATCAATTCCAATACTTTATTGATTCTTTTCTCAAAGTCAAATTCTACAGGACAATATTCCGAATTGAATTGATCCTTAATTTGATTATAATATTCCTCTGAAATTTCAGTTGAAACCCGTCCGGGCATTACAACAAGTTTATCAGGATTTAATCCCTTAATTGATAAACAGTGATCTTCAAATATTTCTTCCTCATTTACATCAGGCGTTGTATAAATAAATTCCAATTCATCATCAACATAATTCTTCATCAACAGGGAATTGACTTTTAGTGCATCCCCATTATCTCCCTGACCTACTCCGATAGTTTTTCCACCTATTTTAATAATTTCAAATCGTCCGGGAGGTATTACAAACTCATAGTTTTCAAAGAAATTAATTACATTATCTTTAATATTTTCTTTATCCGTGAATGCCGTGTATGTTGCTATTGTTGCCAAACAGTTGTATAAATTATGTATTCCCACAACAGGCAATTCCATTTCCAATGTGTACTGGATATTATTCTTTTTACGATAGTTATATGCATCCACATCAATTGTAATATAATATTTGTTATTCTCTTGTAGCAATCTTGTTAATTTGACATCAGGTTCCGGTCTTTTGAAACCACAACTGCAATGGTAAATTCCTCTTTGATTAAAATAATGATTGGTATATTCCAAATTATTATTACAGTTTGGACATAAAACATCTTCTTCTACAAAAATATCTTCATAATCCTCCAATTCCAATCCATAATAAATAACATGATTATCTTTTTCTTTATTTAATCCTATGAATGTTGTATTTGGATCATCCGCATTTGTAATCAATATTCCATCATGCATTGATTCGGACAATAAGGTTTTAGCTTTTACATAATCCTTAAATGGATTTTTTACTCCGGCAACCTGAGTATGTTCTCTTGAAATATTAGTATAAACAACACATATTGGTTGAATCTGATCACAAATCAGATCAGGTGTTCCGTGTGCAATATCCCTTATTCCATACTCAAACACACCCATTTGTCCTTTATCATGAAGTAAACCTGTTGCTAAAGCATAAATTGTGTTGTTTCCCACAGACGTGGCTAATTTATAATCATTAGACAATATTTTTATTATCATGGTGGTTGTGGTTGTCTTACCATTTGTCCCAGTGATTAATATAGAACCGTCATCTATCTGATGATTAGATAAATCACCCAATGCTTCTTTTCCTGCAATGTTTAAATAAACCAAACCGGGAAAACTTTTTCCTCCCGTAGGTAAAACCTTTAAAATAGGAAATGATAATTTACCTAATGTTTTAGCTACAAAAAACTTAAAATTATTAACCAATTGAAAAACCTCGAAGCATTTAATATATTTTTATTTAAAAATATTCTTCCAATATTTTATATGATAAGAATAGTATATAAAATTTAAAAATCAATCTTTTGAATAGAAAAAATCAAATATGTAAAATTTTAACTAAAAGAATAATACATATATAATTATTATTTATTAAAAAAAGAATAAAAGTGAAATTATATGTATGATCTTATTATAATAGGAGCAGGACCTGCCGGTCTTACTGCAGGCATTTATGCAGGACGTGCAGGACTCAATACCTTAATCTTGGATAAAGCCCAGTGTGGAGGTACTGCAAATACTGCCCCCCTAGTGGAAAATTTCCCAGGTATTGACAAAGTACCTGGTATGGACTTAATGAAAAGTACTTCCGAACAGGCAAAACAGTACTGTGAAATAATTGAATTTGTAAATATCACAAAAATTGAAAAGGCAATTGGTTTAAGTTATAACCTTGAAACAAATAAGGGTAATTTCAGTTCACAATTTTTAATACTTGCAACAGGATCCACCCATCAAACATTGGATGCTCCTGGTGTTGAAGAATTTACGGGCAGAGGTGTATCATACTGTGCCGTATGTGATGGAAATTTCTTCGTTGACAAAGAAGTTCTTGTTATCGGTGGAGGAAACAGTGCAGCTACCGAAGCTTTATACCTGAAACGTATCGGCGTGAAATGTAGCATTGTACACAGACGTGACACATTAAGATGTGATATTAAACTACAGGAAGATCTTGCAAAAAATAAAATCCCCGTTTATTGGAACAGTGAATTGAAAGAAGTCAAGGGAGATATGCGAGTAGAAGAAGCTGTAATTTCCAACAGAATGACAGGCGAAGAAATAACTGTCAAGGTAAGCGGCATATTCATTGCCATAGGAAATATTCCAAATAATCAGTTAGCATTGGAGTTAGGTGTTGAATGTGATGATTTAGGATATATCGTCACAGATAAAAACATGAAAACCAATGGTGATGGAATCTATGCTGTTGGTGATGTTACCGGTGGAATAAAACAGATTGTGGTGGCAGAAGGACAAGGAGCCATAGCTGCAGAAAAAATCCAATATTTATTAATCTAGGATTGTTATGTCAAAAGAAAAATTACAAAACCAGATAATTAATGATTTAAAAAACGATTTTCCCAACATTATTGTTGAAAAAGAGGAAACTTCCATAGTGATTAAAGCCGATGATGATACGTTATGGGAAATATTTGATATTCTTTATAAAGGATTAGATGACGTTGAGTTTAATATGGATAAAGATGAAGAAAATCATATAATTATCAAAATATAATCCAAATTAAAAGGGGTGATACAATGAAAAATAGAAATGATAATAGATACATGACTGATCAACAGATTAGACAACAAATCGTCCAAAACAGAATAGAAACAAAATTGTTAGTATTGGAACCGGTTGGTTACCCGGTTGAAAGTAATTTCATTGAATCTCCTCAAATTGAAGTAAGTAATAAAGAATTATTTGAGATATATGCAAAGGAACAATGGAATGGCTATAGAGTACATAAAAATCAGTACATCTTTGATCAGAAATTAATGCCTGATTTTGCTTTCCAGGTTGCAGAAGCAAGACCGGACAATTCATATATTACCAACAATACATCCATATTAGTAATTGCTCCGGAAAGTAATGTGAACCTTTTAAAAACTCAAAGAGACATTTGCTTTGATGACGTTATAGGTCAGGAAAAGGCTAAATCAAAAACAAAAATTATTACAAAGTATCTGGAGGAACCTGAAAAATTTAATGGATGGGCCCCTAAAAACATATTATTTTATGGTATGCCGGGTACCGGTAAAACCATGCTTGCTCAAGCTTTGGCAAATGAATTAAATGTTAATATTCAAATGATTAAAGCAACAAGTTTAATAGGTAATCATGTAGGTGATGGTTCCAGTCAAATCCATGAGCTGTATGCTCAAGCCAGACTTAAAAAACCTACAGTCATATTTATTGATGAGATTGATGCTATTGCCCTGGAGAGAAAATACCAATCACTGAGAGGAGACGTTACAGAAATAGTAAATGCTCTTCTTACTGAAATGGATGGTATGGACGATAATGATAGCGTTATAACAATTTGTGCTACCAATAATCCATCATTGCTTGATTATGCTATTAGAAGCAGGTTCGAGGAAGAGATTGAATTTACATTACCTGATGAAGAGGATAGGTTAAAAATTTTAGAGAAAAATATGAAAACTTTACCTTTGGAATGTATGTTTAATTTAAATGATTGTGTTGAAAAAACCAAAGGTTTTTCTGGTAGGGACATTAAACAAAAAGTTTTAAAGACAGCACTTCATAAGGCAATATCTGAGTCTAAAGAAGTGATAACTGATGAAGATATTGATTATGCAATCAGTGAAAGTCATAAAGAGTTTGTAAAATCCGATGCCATGTTTTCCTAATTTATTTTTTTTAAATATTATTATTATAAGTTATAAGTTATAACTTTTTAGTTATAAGAAATAAGATATAAGTTAATAAGATAGTAGTTATAACAAAGAATTTGATAAAACAAAAACATAAAAATAGAATCACAGAATTAAACAAAATAAAGAAAAAAGGACAAGGTTTAAAAAATTTTTAGAAAAATTAATTTAAATAACTATAAAATTAAACAAAATAGCTTTTTTAAACACTATAAAAAATAATTATAAATACTATGAAAACCATATATAAGTGTAGAGGAAACGGAAATATGTTTCCTATGTTCTTAATACCAAACGATACTAAGAAATAATAAAATTATTATAGAGGAGAAAAAACATCATGTCATATGTTGATGAAGTAATTGAACAAATTACAAAAGAAAACCCAGGTGAACCAGAATTTCACCAAACATTAAACGAAGTATACAAATCTATAGAAGTAGTAGTAGATGCAAATGAAGAACAATACAGAAAAGATGCACTTCTAGAAAGATTAGCAAACCCTGAAAGACAAATCAAATTCAGAGTTCCTTGGGTAGATGATGAAGGACAAGTACAAGTTAACACCGGATACCGTGTACAATTTAACAGTGCAATTGGTCCTTACAAAGGAGGATTAAGATTCCACCCTTCCGTTAACATAGGTATTATAAAATTCTTAGGATTTGAACAAATATTCAAAAACTCATTAACCGGACTTCCAATTGGTGGAGGAAAAGGAGGATCCAACTTTGATCCTAAAGGTAAATCAGACCGTGAAGTAATGGCATTCTGTCAAAGTTTCATGAATGAATTATACAGACACATAGGACAAGACCAGGACGTACCTGCAGGAGATATAGGTGTAGGTGGTCGTGAAATAGGTTACTTATACGGACAATACAAAAGATTAACCAAACAATACGAAGGAGTATTAACTGGTAAAGGATTAACCTATGGTGGATCATTAGCAAGAACCGAAGCAACAGGATACGGATTATTATACTTCACAAGAGAAGTATTAAAAGCAAACGGCGAATCATTAGATGGTAAAACCGTAACAGTATCCGGTTCAGGAAACGTAGCTACTTACGCAATTGAAAAAGCACAACAATTAGGTGCAAATGTAGTAACAGCATCCGATTCAACCGGATGGGTATACGACCCAGAAGGAATTGATGTAGCATTACTCAAAGATATCAAAGAAGTAAGAAGACTCAGAATGAGTGACTACGCAGCAGAAAAACCATCCGCAGAATACCACGAAGGTAAAGGTGTATGGTCTGTTGAAGCAGATGTAGCACTACCTTGTGCAACACAAAACGAAGTTGACATCGACGACGCTAAAAACATCGTATCCAACAACTACTTTGCTTTAGTAGAAGGAGCAAACATGCCTACAACTCTTGAAGCAACAAAATACTTACAAGACAACGGCGTAGTATTCGGTCCTGCAAAAGCAGCAAATGCTGGTGGAGTAGCTGTATCAGCTCTTGAAATGAGTCAAAACTCAGAAAGATTACACTGGACCTTTGAAGAAGTTGACAACAAACTCGCAAACATTATGCAAAACATCTTCAAACAAATTGAAGACAGCTGTAACAAATACGAACAAGGTAACGACTACGTTGCTGGTGCAAACATAGCAGGATTCGAAAAAGTAGCAGAAGCTATGCAAGCTCAAGGAATCGTATAGATTCGTTTAGAATCAATACATTTCTTTTTTTTAACCACCTTTCTAACTATTCTAATAAAATTTTAAAAATCATCAATTATAATATGCTAATTTTAAAAAGAGATTACTCATTGGATTTATATAAACAATAAATCTTTACAAAATAAATTTAAAAAATAATTTTCAAAAAAAAGAAAAAAAAGGATTTTTAATAATATGTTACATATTCCTCATCCACTGGAAGAAGATGTTCAATTGATTTGAATTCTCCATTATCCACAGTGACTTTCGCAATTCTCAACCATTTATAGTCATTATTTTGCACATATTGATTGCTTTCAGTGAATTTAGAAGAGTTATAATAATAATATCTTAAAGAATTTGGAGTTCCTATCCTTACTAAATATTTAACAGTAGTAACAGTCGAATAATAAATTTTTCTTGCATATAACGTATATGTTGCTGACTGTTTTGAAAAATCACAACCCGCACTTGAAAAACTTATTGGATGATATTTACGAGAAGTACCAAAACCATTAATTCCATCAGTGTTACCTGAATCATCAAAAATAAAAGCGGCTACAACAGTTGATTGATAATCATCTCTATAGCGAGCTGCCCATACTATATCGAATGATAAAAATGCATTCCTATTATATGAACTTAAGATATCAAAAGTATACATTGGAAAATTTGAATAGTCAGTTAAATCTTTAATTGAAAATTCTGATGATTGAACTACTTTATCCTCGAAAAAATTATTTTGATGATCAAATAATACATACACATGATGTTGACCTATATCATGACCACTAGGATCCAAATAACTAGTTGATAGAGCAAATAATCCATTTTCATCTGTTGTAACAAATTTTCTAGAATCATCAATGAAAATCGTCATTTTTCTATGTTTAATTGGCATATTATTTTCATCAATGACTTTACCAGATATTGTTAAATTTTCACCAAATGTAATATTTTTTATAGGATCCAAAATCACCCTACCTATTTTAGTAACTGGTTTAGGATACTCGAAAGTATATGTATTTATATTTACTGGCTTTTTATTTCCAATTATATTTATTAATAAAGTTATATTTCCATCAACCGGATGAGTACGGTAATATTCAAAATTAGCCGAGAATAAACCATTATATGTCCTATCTTTCCTTGTAACATCTTTTTTATCTCGAGTATACTCTTTTGGTAATACCACTTCAACATCCATATTACTTATTGAAACTCCATTTTCATCTGTCACTTTACCATATACTATAATATTATCCCCTACAAAAACATCTTTAATAGGCTCTATAGTAACAATTAATTCTTTTGCATCAACATCAAGTACAGTTTCTGTTTTGTTGAATCTGTAAACTTGATATCCCGGATAGTATGCTGTAACTCTTGTTATTCCAGTATACTTAGGAATGTAATCATAGGTGAAATTTCCGGACAGATCCGTTTTAACATATACTTTCTCACCGCCATTGAATAATAATCCAACACTAGTATTTCTCAAAGGTTTATCATTCACATCAGTTAATCTACCACTTATCGTGAAAATTTCATCACCAGTTTTTTGTATTTCATTTAATGAAACCTTGGTTGATTTTGGCATGACCCATAAATGTGAAGTTGATTGATTAAATCGGTAATAATGATATCCCCCATAATAAACGCATACATCTAAACTTCCACCAACAACTGGTTTGTAAAGATAATTGTAATTACCATCTTTATCCGTTTTGACGTATTCCTTAACATATTGGGTTATATTTTTTTCACCGTATCCTTTACCTGAAATCAATACACCAACTCCAGTATATCTAAGAACATTACCGTCACAATCCGTTAATTTTCCGGTAATATTAACAGCATCTCCCAAATCAATATCTTCAAGATCAGTCATTGAAACATTTGTAGATTTTGGTGCGATAAATACTGATGCATTAACCCCTTTGTTAATATCTTTATTAAATACAGTGATATTTAATTGTCCACCAATATCGGATTTATAAGAATAATTATAAACACCATTTTCATCAGTTTTTATAATTTCTGAAGCTACAGGCAAATATTCATTATCACCATAACCTAATCTTGTTAATGAAACATTAACATCAGTATTTTTAATGGCTTGACCATTATTATCCGTTACGTTACCCTTAATCGATACATGATTATCTACATTTACTTGATTAATTTTTTCAAGAGTAATATCAGATTCCTGACTTACAGAAGCAGATTGATCCAATGTAGTAAAATCATCTACTGCAAAAACACAACTTACTGAAAAAAATAATATAATTAATGCGATAAATGAGAACAAATACTTCGTTTTCATAGTTACCTCCCTTTAAATCAATTAATAAAAAATCTAAAAACGATATTAGTAATATCGTTAATTCTATATCTGTTTTTATTATTAAAAGTATTTTTCATAAATTTCATAATACCCCCATGGTTTTACAATGAAATTTCAATCAAGAGTAAAAATTAATAAAATTGAAAAAAAAGGAACCATATATTATAAAAATTGATATATCGATGAAACATTTTTTTAATGATAATATACATATAAAATATTAATTAAATTTAGTTAAATAGAATACATGTGATATAATGGGAACATATAAAACACTTGAGGAAGCTCGAAAAAATTTTAAAAATGATAAATTTGCTACAAATGCAGGAGTTACTTTAGATGAACTTACTGAAGAATATTGTATCTGTAGCATGGAACTTAATGACAATCATAGAAATGCATATGGCGGAGTAATGGGTGGAGCCATATTTACACTTGCTGACTTTGCGTTTGCTATATTATCAAACAATATACATTCATTAACTGTAGCTCAGAATGTAAATATATTATACCTCAGTGCACCCAAAGGCGATAAACTGATTGCAAAAGCAACGTGCAGAAAAAATGGCCGAACAACATCCATCATTAATGTGGATGTAAGTGATGACACAGGACGTGATGTTGCTCAATTTATTGGAACAGGATTTAAATTATAATTTTTAAATCTTCCTCTTTTTAAAGATATTTTTTTTTTGATGATAATAATCATATAAGTAACTAAGTTATAAGTTATAACTTATTTAATAATTACTTATAATAATAGAAGTTAAAGTTTAAAAGAAAATTCAAAATTAATAAGGAATGTTTAATAAAGATATAATTATAATTTTTTGGAATTAATAATATGAGTAAAACGGGTTCTGTTGAAGAAAGAGATTTGGTAAACAAATTATGGGAAGCAGGTTTTGCAGCTATGCGTGCACCTGCAAGTGGTGGTGCTACTAAAAGACCATTACCTGATGTTCTTGCAGGAAATAGTAAGTTATATCTTGCAATTGAAGTTAAATCTACTAAACAAGACCATATTTATATAGATAATGAAAAGATTACTAATTTAATAGAATTTTCTGAAATTTTTGGTGCAAAACCGTATGTCGGCGCCAAATTTATTAGAAAACCTTGGAGATTCATAAAATTAGAAGATTTGCACGTAACCCGTAGCAACAATTATCGTGTTAATACAGATCTTGCTTTTAGTAAAGGATTGGATTTTGAAGAGATTATTGGTGGAACAAAACAAACCAAATTAATCTAATTTTTTTTATAACTTATTAGTTATAACTTATTAAGTTATAATATAATTGTTTAAAAAATAAAAGAGAAGTATCAATACTTAACAATACTTCCCGCAGCATCCCTACGATACTTACCAAACTCGGATAACTGACTTAACTGTTCTTTATCAAATACAGGTCCTTCAACACATACCCTATAACCCGTATCATCTATACAGCATTGTCCACAGATTCCTAATCCGCATTTCATATATCTGTCCAAGGCCAATTGACAGTCAACATCATATTTTTCACTTAATTCCAGAAGTTTGTAAGACATAATTTCGGGTCCGCATCCAACAATTATATCGTAATCTCCTTCAGCTAACATTTCTTCGGCCAATTGAGTACTGAAACCACAGAAACCACAACTACCATCATCGGTACATTCATGTACAGAAATGCCCTCTTTTTTAAACCTATCCACAAATACCAATTCATCTTTTGTGGAAGCTGCAGATATTAATTCAACATTATCATAGAAGGATAATAATGGAGCTAACGAAGCAATACCTGAACCTCCACCTACAGCCAACACTTTCTTATAATCAGATAAGTCATATCCATGACCATAAGGTCCGCGGATACCTATTTTATCGCCTACATCAATATTATCATACATATTGTTTGTGAAAGGCCCGGCTTTACGTACTGTTATTCCCATAAGATTGTTTTCTCTGTCAATAATAGAAATTGTCATAGGTTTTTCATTAGTCAAATCCCATACCATTACAAACTGTCCCGGATGTATATCCTCCGTAATTTCAAAGGGAAATACAAAAGTTTTAACGGTCGGTGTTTCAATTATTGTTTCCTGAATTGTAACAACTTTTGGCACTTCATCATCGTAAACATTTTTTATCAATATAAACACTCCTTATAACTCATGTGATAATCCTATTATCTCTGTCACATTCTTGTATCCATTCTCTTCCAAGAAATTACTTAAATCATCGGAAATTGTCTGGAATATTTCCGGTCCGGAATACATAATTGATGTTCCAATCTGCAGTAAACTTGCTCCTGCATACATGAATTCAAGAACATCCTTATAATCTTTTATTCCACCAACACCAAATATTGGTATATCCACTGTTTTGTAAGTATTGTATACACACTTTAATGCTATAGGTTTTATCATTGGCCCTGCTATTCCACCAAGAACATTATTCAATATTGGTCTTGCAGTTTGATAATCAATCCTTAAACCAGGACCAACACTGTTTATCAATGTTAATGCATCGGCTCCGGCATCCTGACTTGCCTTAGCAATTTCAGTAATGTCCGTGACGTTTGGCGTTAATTTAACAACTATTGGCACATCTTTAATAGCATCTTTAACACTGCTGACAATGTCATAAGTCATCTCAGGATTTTCACCAATGTTTGAACCAAAACCACATTTTGCATGTGGACAGGACACATTTAGTTCGAATGCATCCACAAGATCTTTTGTACGTTCTGCAACTTCACAAAATACCTCTTCACTATCACCATAAATTGAAGCTATAACCGGCGTTTCCTTTCTCATTTCCTGCAGTTCTTTAAGTTCTTCCTTTTTTGCTTCAACTCCCGGACTTGCCAGACCCACCGAGTTTATTACTCCACCTTCTATTTTAACAATTGTTGGATTATCATAACCATCATTTGCCTCCAAACTAAATGATTTTGTTACAATTCCACCAGCACCTGCATTTGCAACCATTTTCATACCACTTGCAGTTGTACCAAGAATACCTGCTGCTAAAAATAATGGATTTTTAAGTTTCATTCCCAAAATGTCAGATTTTAACATAATACTATTTTCCTATCTTTTGATTTATAGAGTAAATTTTTTATCATTATAATTTTTGTCTTTCAAACTTAATTAATATTAATTAATAATACTAAAAATATTATACATGAAAGCTTTTATTACCACAACTAGTTTTGGATTTATTGCTACAGATGAAGAATTTAATGTTGTTGATAAATTCTTGTTTGAGAAAAAACAGATTGAAATTTTAGAGAAAATTCAACAGAAACAGATCATCGAAGAAGAACTTGAACTTATAACAAGACTTTCCGAAAAATATGATGAAATTATCATTGAAACACTTAAAACAAAGTCCAGTTATGAAATTGATGAAATAGAAAAAATATCTGTTGAAAAGACTACCGTTCATGGAGACTATATCAGAGAACATTTTGATGAAGTATTAACTCAACTTACTGATGCGAACATAAGAAAGACAATGAATGAAACTTACAATGAGATAACTTCCGAAAAAATTAGGGAATCAATTAAAACAAATGACGTTATGATTGTTGAAACAATCAATTCACTTGAAGAAATTGAAGATACTGCCGGAAAATTAATTGAACGTTTACGTGAATGGTGTACTCCTTATTTGCCTGAGATGGAAAAGTTACATAATCATGAATTGTATTCCAAAGTTATTGCAACACAAACATCCCGTGAAAACATCATAAACTCCAGAATTTTAGATAATACACATGTTTCTTTATCCGAAAATTATGATGTGGACATTAGTGAAAGTGATTTGGAAATTATCAAATCATTTGCAAACAGCGTTTACAGTTTATATGAAAGTAAAAATGAACTGGAAGAATATATTGATGAAAAAATTAAAGAGGTTGCACCCAATATGTATGACGTTGCAGGTGCCAATCTTGCCGCCAAATTAATTGCACACACTAATGGATTGGAAAATCTTGCAAAACTTCCAAGCAGTACCATACAGATTATCGGGGCAGAAAAAGCAATATTTAGACATTTGAAGACTGGTGAAAATCCCCCTAAACATGGTCTTATCTTCCAACATCCAAGCATTCGCGGTTCTAACTGGTGGGTAAGAGGTAAACTGGCACGTGCTGTAGCAAGCAAAATTACTATTGCCGCAAGAAAAGACGCTTTCAGTAATGAATATGATCCGAACTTAAAAGTTGAACTCGATGAACGAATTGAAGAAATTAAAAAATCACATCCTTTCCCTGAACGTAAAAAAAATAAAAAAGAAGAGAATGATAAAAAGTCCAAGAAAGGAAAAAAATCTAAAAAAGAAAAGGGAAAGAAAAAGAAACGTAACAAGAGGAAATTACGTAAAGGAGAATACAATTACTAGGAGGAAAAATTATGCAGATTAATAAGATCGGTGAAAATGTTTATCAGGTAGACAATAATATAGCTACTGTTAATTTAACTCCCGGCGTACAGGTTTATCAGGAAAAATTGCTGGAATATGAAGACAAGGAATTGCGTTTATGGAATCCCAGACGTTCCAAATTAGCTGCAAGCATTATTAAGGGATTGCATACATTTCCATTTAAAAAAGATTCCAAAGTTTTATATTTAGGAGCTTCAGCCGGTACAACCCCTTCCCACATTTCGGACATATGTACTGAAGGTAGAATATATTCTGTAGAATTTTCCCCTACAATGATGCGTGACTTCCTTGACGTTTCGGCCTTACGTGAAAATCTTCTTCCGATATTGGATGATGCCACCCGTCCAACAAATTACCAACACCTGGTTGAGAAAGTAGATGTAATTTATAGTGATGTTGCTCAAGCTACTCAGACAAAATTGTTCCTTGATAATTTCAAACTATTTTCAAAAGAAGATACCATTGGCATATTAATGATAAAAGCTAGAAGTATTGATGTGACAATGAAACCAAATGATATTTTTAGGCAGGAAAAAAAGAATTTAAAAGAGGGTGGTCTTAAAGTTATTGAAGAAATAAAACTTGACCCTTATGAGAAGGACCATATTGCGTTTATTTGCGAAAAATCATTTTAAAAAAAGTATGCAAAAAAAGTTTAAAAGAATAAACATACTTTTTCAACTATTTTTTTAGAAACATTGCTTTTAGAATCCAGGGACACTTTTTCATAATCCTCTTTATCAATAATGTAAACTTCATTATTATTTGAGCCGGGTCCGCCATCTTCAACCAAAATATCATTTGCAACAATCATATCCAAATCATATTTTTGCATGCGGTTTTTAGCTTTTTGTATTAACTCATCCTCATTGAGACCTGCTTCAGCTTTAAAACCCACTGCAAATACGTCAGGATTAATTTTTTTAACTTGTTCCAATAACTTAGGCAATCTTGTTAATTTAACAGTTATATCCTCATCGGAAGAAATCTTTCCAAGGGATACATCTTCAAATGTAAAATCAGATATTGCTGCTACTGAAACATAAATATCCATATCTTTAATTCTTTGAGTAACTGCATCCACCATTTCTCGTGTAGATTCTACATCAACCCGTGCAAAGACTTTTGGAACATGAACATGCATTAAACCACATATTAATGTAACATTTGCACCCTGACGATAAAACTCCTTAGCTATTTCAACACCCATCCTTCCAGAACTTCTATTAGTTAAACCACGCATAGCATCCATTTTTTCAAAAGTTGCGCCTGTGGCAATCATAACATTTTTTCCAGACAGCTTTTTAGCTGAAGTTAATCTCTCAACTTCCAGAACGATATCATGTTTTGACGGAAACTTAGCCTTACGTTCAGCTTCATTAGGTTCCATGAAATAGACATTTTTGTTATCTTCCCTAATCTTTCGTATATTTTCACTAATAGCATCATACATTGAAATATGCATGGAAGGAACAAATAATATCGGAGTATCATACCCACTAGCCGTTAATAACAATGTTGTTACTGTAGTGTCTGCAACTTTATGAGCAAATTTACTGATAGTATTGGCCGTTGCAGGAGCAACAAGAATTAAATCTGCCTGTGCATTTGTTACATGTTCAACATAACCAGTAATCTTAGTAACTACCCTTTTTTTAGTTGCAAATTCCATTGATAAAGGAGTGATTATTTCGGTTGCTGCTTCAGTCATAAAGCATTCAACATCAAACCCGTGCCTTTGTAATTCATGAACTAATTTCAAATCTTCCGTAGCGGCTATACTACCAGTTATACATAATATTATTTTCATTTTATCGCCCTAAATTGAGAAAAACGCATTTATTCGTTCCATTAATTGTGCTTGTAATGAGCTACCATTACCGTTTGAATCTCCCTGTAATGCAAAGGTACCGACGATTAAATCATAACTTGATCTTTCTTGCTCATATGATTCAAGAGGTGTGTTAAAGAGTACTACATATAATTTTCCATCGCTCATCTGAATCCATGTAGCAACATGTTCCTTCTGTGAACCATCAGCTTCATTTACTATATATCTATGTAAAATTACCGGTTGTCCATTTACTGATGTTTTAACCTCCTGAAGGTTAATATAGTTTGGAGATTGTACTAAATTTTTATTATTGTTACTGCAAGCAGATTGAATATCTGTTCCAAGTTCTGAAGGTACCTGTTGAATAACTGTTGAAATTTGTGAATTCTCTTTAGATGCAACTGCAGCTACAGATCCTTCGGCAACACTATTAACTACTTGCCAACTCTCAGGATATTGGAATGTTATCCCATTTGCTTCAAATGTTTCACCGGATTTAATTAAACCATCGGTTATACAACCGCTTAATGAAACAACAAGAATTATTAATAATGGAACCAATACCAATGTTTTATTTAATTTCATATTTTAACCCCAATTTTTTAATTACTCCTTGAAGAATAACTACTTTTTTTACTTGTATCTGATGAACCTGAACTAGACTGTTTTTTACTGCTTGATGATGAACTACTATCCGACCCGGATGTAGACGAACTTGATGATGAATTTGAACTTGATGACTTTTTAGTGGTTGTTTTTTTCTTAGTTGTTTTTTTAGTGTTGTTATAAGTTATATTTGAAGTATCTGCAGAAATATTAGTCTGTTGTGTAATTGTCTGATTAGCACTAAAAGCAGAATCAGATATAGTAACATTCGGTGTTGTATTCTGTTGATTAGAACTGATTGCAGAAAATCCTGCCAAAATACCAATTGCAAATGCCAATAATATGAAAAGAATTATAAATGCTCTTTTCGTAGATTTATTGAACATTTTTGAACGTTGTATTTCTCCATAGTCTTTTCCTTCACTTTTAGAATATTTATCTACAAAATCATCATACAACTCTTGTTTTTTAGCCTTTTTTTCTTTAATGATTGATGGTTTAAAACCTTTTTGTTCCTGTAATTTAGATACTGTTTCTTTGTTTCCTAATTTTCTTTCATAACGAATTCGTAAAGTATCATAATCTTCAAGAGAAATATTTCCCTTATCTTTTTCTTCTTCCAGTTCTTTTAATTTTCTTTCTATGCTGTGTCGAGAGCTTTCTCTAACTATTTTAATTCCCCCCAACATTTATGGTTGCATACGAACCCAATATTTTTATCATGCTTACCTCGGATTCAATGACGGATAATGTTTTATTTATATGAGATTCATTTCTATGTCCCTGCATATCAATAAAAAACAAATAGTTACCCATTCCCTTTTTTGAAGGTCTTGATTCTATTTTTGTAAGATTTATATCTTCTTCAGCAAAAACACGCAGTATTTCATACAATCCACCAGGTTTATCTCCTTTAAGAGAGATAACTATCGAAGTTTTGTCATTTCCAGTAATTTCTTCCTGAAAAGATTTGGAAATAACAACAAAACGTGTAAGATTATTATCATAATCCTGAATATTACTGGCTATTATTTCCAGATTATACTTCTGAGATAAAATTTCATTACCTATAACTGCTGCTGAGGACAATTCCGTAACGTAACGTGCTGCAGTAGCAGTACTTGACATTGCATGAACCTGTTTATTTAATTTATTAAGATATTTCCTGCATTGTGCCAGTGCTTGCTGATGAGAACATATTACTGTAATGTCATCTATTGAAGAACCCTTTTGTGCCAAAAGATTATGTTTAATAGGCAATTCCAATTCCTTTACAATATTTAAATCAAAATATGTTAAAGCATCCAAAGTTACCAATACTGATCCTTCGGTTGAATTTTCTATAGGGACTACAGCTTCGTCGATATCCCCTTGTTCCACTGATTCAAAAATATGTAATATATTATCAAAAGGAACAATTTTAGAATCCTCATCCACATAGTTTAACACAGCTTCATGAGAAAATGTACCTTCAGGTCCTAGATAACCTATCTGTTTATTTTTTTCCATTATATATTACTATGTATAACTAAATTTTTAAGTATTGTGAAGAATTAGTAAAATTTTAAAAGTAAATAAAAAATAGTCGTGTTTAAAAAAATAAGGTTTAAAGGAAATTAATTAGTAATTTCCTCTTTTTCTATTGAAATCATATATGTGTTTTAGTAAATCAGTTTTTGAAACTATACCCTGCACTTTGTTTTTATCATCAGCCACAGGCATTCCACTAAACTCTTTTTCAATCATTATTTTTGCTACTTCAGGAATTGTAGCATCTTTAGTGGTTGTTTCAATAGTTTGAGACATAACTTCTTGTACAAATAAGTTTCTTATTTGAGAATGTTGATATTTTTCAGGTACACGTTTTTTGAAATCAATAACTGTTTTTGCAACATCTTTTGCAGTTATAATACCCATGATAACACCAGAGCTAACTACTACCAGTCTTGCAATGTCATTATCAATCATTAATCTTCTTGCGTGTACTAATCTGTCATCAGGACCAACTGTAATTACACGTTTAGTCATGACATCTTTTATTTGAGTATTTTCAAATGGAACCATATCAGCTTCTTTTAAGAAGTCTGTTTTGGTGACCATACCAACAATTTTGTCTCCATCCATAATTGGAATTCCACCAATATGATTTTCAACCATTTTTTTAAGAACTTGTACTTTGGATTCTGAAATGTCTGCAGTTATAACATTATCAGTCATAATTGTAGAAATTCTCATATGAGATAATGGTACATCTTCGTATTTTGCTGAAGCAATTTTAAGTGCCATATCTTTTTCAGTGATTATTCCAACAAGTTCATCAGTTTTAGGAGAGATGACAGGCAATCTTGAGATTTTATGTTTACTCATTAGTTTTAAAGCATCAGATACTGTTTGATCTTTGCGTACTGTTACTATCCCTTTAGCCATTACATTTTCTATTGTCATTAAAATCAACTCCATAAATTTTTTAAACCTTATAATAATACTATTACTCTTTTTTGGTATAAAATATTTCCCTTTTAATAATATTTAAAAAGAGGTATTATTATTGATTTTATATTACAGCTTTTAATAAATCTCTTATTGTAATTATACCAATCAATTTTCCTGTTTCATCGTCCACTACTGTTAAACCTCTGATGTTTTTATCAAACATTACTTCAGCTACATCAGACAGGTTATCATATTTTGATACTGATATTACGTCAGTTACCATCAATTCTTCAACAGGAATATTTACAACATCTTCCCCTTCATTTGAGAACAATTTAGCGAATAATTTATGTTCACCTATGTATTTAAGTATGTCTGAAGCTGTAATGAAACCTAATAATTTTTCTTCTTTGGAATTTGACTTAATGTCTTCTCCCACTATAGGAATTCTTCTTAATGAATTTCTAACCATTATTTTTGTAATTGCTTCTATTTTTGTACCAGGTGTTGTTGTAATTAAATCAGTAGCCATGACATCCTGAACTTCAACATCAGAAATTAATTTTTGTAATTTTTTTACAACGTCTCCTTCGGTAACCATACCTACAATTTTGTTTTCAGAATTTACAATAGGGAATCCTCCAATATCATCTTCCAACATTAAATCTACGGCATCAAGAATTGTATCCTTATTAGTCATTGTTTTTACGCCGGTAGTCATAATTTCTTTTATTGGTGCGTTTATAGCTGATAAGAAGTTTCCTTTATGTTTATCAGTTATTAAACTGTATTTTTTTCCTCCTCCAAAGAAATCGAGGATATCCATTGTGGTTACTATTCCAATTAATTTACCGGTTCCAGGATCTGTAATTGGAACTCTTCTGATGTCTTTTTGACTCATTAAATTTGCAATTTCAATTATGGTTGAACTTTGTGAAGCTGTAACAACATCTTTAAATGCTATGTCCATTATGTCTCCATCATTGTCTGCTTTTTTAGTTTGTAAATTTAAGTTATCATAGTTTTTTAATTTTTTGATTAATTTATTTTTCATATATTCGTCTCCATCAGTTGTTTAAGTAATAATTGAATGCTGTTATTATTTAACTGTCTAAGTCATCATCGATACATTCTGAACAAAGGAATTGGCCATCCCTTTCATCTAATTGACCATATACACCACAGTTTTCACAAACACCTTCGTCTAAGTTTTCATCATAGTCGTTTGAATAGTTTGCATCATCATGGAAATTTTTATCATCAATATTTTTCTGTTCTACAAAAATTTCAATAAGTTCAGGGGATACACGAACAATATCCGTTAAAGTCAAAATACCCTTAAATTCTTCTTCTTCAAAGACCAATAAAACTTTACAATTATTCTTTATCATTACAGAAGAAGCTTCGTTTAATGAAGCATCAGAATTTATTCCAACATATTTTTCCATAACCATGCCTGCAGATATGTCCTGTGGCGAAATATTTTTTGATACAACCTTAGAAATAATATTATTGGTTGTAACTATTCCTTCTACTTTTTCATCTTCTATAACCACGGAACTAATATCATTTTTAGTCATTATATCTGCTATATCCGATATAACAGTATCACTACTTGCTGTAATAACATCATATGTTACAGCATCTTTAATACCAAAATTGTTATCCATTTCTAATTCCATGTTAATCACTACTCCGGGTTATTAAAAATTTTTATAATAACATAATTACTATTATGTTTTTTATTATATACTATTCTTTTCTTTAAACATTAAATGATATTACTAAATTAATCGAGTCTCCGACAAAAATATTTTTTTTTGACAGAATAAAGGTATTACTAAATAATAATAGCTAATAATCTTTGTTCCAATTACAAAAAAGTAATACAAAACAACAAAAGATAATTATGTCGGAAACCATAATATTAAAAAAAAAGAAGTGAATGAAACTTATTCTATTTCCAGGTATTTATGAATTTGAGGGATTATTGACACATTATAATATTTCCCTATTAATTCGGATATTGTAAACAGATTTTTTTTACTATCCCATAATGACATCGGACTAACCGGTTGAACAATAAGTTCCACATCACTACTAACAATAGTCTTCAGATCATTCAAAATATCTTCAATAATTTTAGTAGATGTTGTTGGAGATACAACTATTTTAACATAATATTTTAAATTATTATCTTCCATTATCCTAATAGATTTTAATTCATTTTCATATACAGTTAACCACTCATTTTTTGTATCAAAATGCTCGGGTAATTTAATATCCATAGAAACAATGTCAATGACATCCACCAAATCCAGTAAATTCTCAGGTAATGTGGCATTAGTTTCAAGCATTGCCCTGTAATTATATTTTAAAAGGAAATCTTTAATATATTCACTATGAATTAATGGTTCACCACCTGTAATTTCCAATGAATCAAAATCAGGAGTCATTAATGATTGAACAATATCATTTAATTCATCTATTGAATAATATTCACCAATATCCCCGGATTTACTATTTTCAGTGTCACAGTACTTACAATCAATATTACAACCGGCGAATCTTATGAATATTTGACGTTTCCCAATCAATAATCCTTCACCCTGGATACTGGAAAATATTTCAATAATTTTAGAGTTAATTTAAATAAACCCCCTCTTATTCATTAAAATAATAACGATATGATGCGCCCTGACCAATTCCTTCGTTAACCTGAACTTCAATATAATTTAAAAATTCCTTATTATCAATTTTTTCAACTATACTTTCTGTAATGTAAACAGATAAAGATTCTGCAGTAGTTGCTGTGATAGGAAGCAATACAACATCCTGTTGAGGCAATTTATATTCAAGACAATTAAGTACCGTAAATTCTATGGAATTGTCATCTTCATAAGTTACTTCCAAGTCAGGACTATTTACTGGAATAAGCACCCTATGATCCAATGATTTACATATCTCCCTTGTAATATTTTTTAGTATTTTAAAATCTATTACAAAACCGAATTGTCCGTTTCGTTCCCCATCCACTTCAACATCGACTATATAACTGTGTCCATGAATTTTTCCACAGGATTCATGGCCAATTACCATATGTGCTGCCGAAAACCTTAAATTTGTATGAATTCCATCTAAATTAACTCTCATAATCATTACTCCTAGAATACTTTAGTCTTTGTAATATCTTTATCTATTGTTTCAATCATTTCAATATATGCTTCAGATATTTCATCCTGCAATTTATGAATATCATCGATTGTCATGCCATTATCTTCCAATGCTGATGTTTCAACATCAACAGGTGTCCCCTCTGTTGTAATATTCAATGCAAAGTGCATTTTCATTGAACTGATTGATGCCGTGGCTATGGATACAGATAACTTTTTGTTATCTATAAATATGTCATCTCCATCCTGAGTGGTTTTGATACCGTAATTCAAAAGTTTGTCACGTGTAATCATAACCAATATTCTTTGTCTATGATAGGCCAACTTTAAGTTTCCCGGTTGTTCATCAAAATGTTCAACTATGAAATTTAACATATTGTCCCCTTTAATGTCCAATCCAACATCTTCATAGTCTATAAGATTATCACCGAGTATATTCATTGGTCCGATCCATGAGACTATTGTTGAATCCTTAACTTTAAATTCCTGAAAAGCCCATGATGGATTTATTTGACTACCATCATATTCATTTCCATCTTTCCATTTTAAGTACTGCATAATATCACTCTATATCTATTTATATATTTTAAAATTAATAATTTTAAGTATATGGTGAAGAAAAATATAAAGAAAGAAAATGGATTTTTTAATATGAAAATAATGCCTAGATTTTTTATTAGAACAAAAGATAATCTCTTTTTTGCCGTGAATACATATCATCATCCTGAAAGTCACTATGTTGCTTTTTTAAGATATGTTCCTGATGAAAAGGGTGAACGTGTATTCAATGGAGTAAAATATAAAAAACTTTCCAGTAACGAAGCATATGACTACCTAAAGAAACACCATCCCAATTATTTATTTAATTGGAATATTGAAGGTAAAAAGACCATGGGTGTTTTAAAAGAGGATGTTGATGAAATTTTAAATCCGATACACAGACTCAATGAAATACTCGCCTCAAAGGACAATAATGAACTATTCAATAAAATACGATTATTAGCTAAAATATTCCATGAAAAAGCCGGTATAAGTTATGATGACATGGGAATTAGTGGTTCCACATTACTTAATCTACAGAATACTACTACCAGCGACATTGATTTTATTGTTTTTGGAAAAGATAACCATAAACGGGCAATAAATTTATACTCAAAATTAAAAGAGGACGAATCCAGCCCCCTTGAAAAAATTAACGAGAATTATTGGAAGCATGTTTATGATAAACGTATTAAAGACAATTCCATGACTCTGGAAGAATTTATTTGGTATGAATCAAGAAAAAACAACAGAGGCCTGATTAAAGGAACTTTATTTGATATATCATTTACTTTAAAAGAAGATGAAATAGAAGAAGAGGAAGATATTTATTTCAAACCTCTTGAAAAAATAAAGATTAAGTGTAAAATAATTGATGATGATAATTCTTATGCCTATCCAGCTATATATTTAGTATCAGATGTTGAATTTATAGAAGGTAGTGATGTAAATATTGAAAAGATAGTCTCGTTTACACATACTTACACAGGAATTGTTAAAAATAATGAAAGGGTAATTGCATCTGGTGTATGTGAAGAAGTTACTAAAAAAGACTCATCAAAATATTACCAATTACTCATTGGTACAACAAGAGAATCCCTGGGAGAATACTTGAAACTTGAAAAAAATCCCATCAAGAATAATTAAAAAAAAAAGTAAAAAATTATAATGTCTCTTTAACTCGATCAATATCAAATTTAGCAGTATTAGCGACAGTCATTACTGCCATTACCCCTGCTTGAACAGGATCAGTTACAACAAGATCAGCATGATCCCTGACTGAACCAACCATATTCAAGCTTATTATTTTTACACCATAATTCTCCCTTATCTCATCAATTGCATCAACAATAGTACCACCCATCAAAGAACCAGCTAAAACAAGTACCTTGACACGAGGTAAACATCCAACCGCACGAACTGCTTCAGTTAATTTTTGTTCACCTACCAAAGGCAATGTATCCACACTGATACGTTCACCCCTAATATTATGCCTATCCGCTTCTGTAATTGCACCCAATGCTACTTGTGATACTTGTGCTCCCCCACCAATAATAATAATTCTTTTTCCCCATACATGATCCGTAGAAGGGGATATATTGACTTCAAAGACTTCATCAAAATTTTGTAATTCATTTAATAAATTTTCAATATCAATTACATCCTCTAATTCAATATACATATGAGCATAACCGGTTGAATCTTGAAACATATGCGTATATACAATATTAATATTTTTTTTAGCTAAAAAATCAGTAACTTTCCTTAAAACACCCGGTTTATCTATAGTTTTTATATTTATTGCATTTACCATTTTTTATCACATAAATTGAAGCGTTTGATAATTATAAAATTTAATTTCTAATTTATACTATGTTTAAAAAGATTTATAATAGTTAGTTTAATATTTTTCTTCCTCGAAAAAATATCAAAATTAAAAAATCATTTAATAAAAATAAAGTAACCTTTATATACTACCTTGTATTATATAATAATTGTGGAAAAAAACCACATCAATTAATATTTTAAAGAAGGATATTGTTAAAAAGATAAAAAAATTTATACAAATAAGACCCCTAAATATATGTTTAAATTATAATTCACCATTTGATAAAATCCTTGAAGAGCAATATCCTTATACACATCCCACAAATAATATTAAACCTATTACTTTTTTATTTTAATTTTGAAAATTTATTTATACATTAAAAATTTAATTAATGACATTTTTTTAAATCAATAAATAATTTCCTAATAATAAATAAACTTTTTTTATAAAAATTAATAATTTAAAGAATTCTAGAAATAGCAATAGATCAAATAATTGAATATATAAAAAATAAGTGTTTTCAAAATAATTTTAAAAATAGATAAAAGACAACAATATTAAAAAAGAGAATAATTATTTAAAAATATTAATAACTGTCCATACGGAATCTTTTTATGATTTTACCAAGAAAGCCCATTTCTTCTTGTTTTTTAACTTTTTTTGGTCTGGCATCATTAGGTAATCGTACTTCATAACCACAATTAGGACATAATACTTTATCCCCACCACAACCACAAGTACACTCTAATAATTCTTCTTTAGTTTCATCAAATTCATGTCCGCATAATTTACATTGAATCATAATGTTTCCTCTATAAAATTAGCATTATATAAAATTTTAAAAATAATAGTTTAAATTATGGATTTTTTAAGTTTAGATAAAAAAGATTCTTTATCAATTTTTGGTCTTAATTCCTTTGGAACTGCTACATCAATTCCACAATTAGGACAGGGAACATTTGCTCCATGACAATCAAAGCCACAGTTACATTGTGCTCTATCCACTTTTTTTTCATCAAATTTACAACCGCATAACATACATTGAATCATGTTATACTCCTCCTGTATATTTATTTCTTGTTTTTGTTAGGATATTTTTTAGTATTTACTCCAATAATCATTATATAACCTCCTTTATTTTTAAAAAAAAATAATGGGGATTGAATTAGGTGAAACCTAACAGTAATCCTCCTTGATATATTATTAATGATGTTACATATGCAATTCCACAACAAAGAACTACAGAGATTAACATCCATTTCCAAGAGTTGGATTCTTCTTTGATTGCCCCGAGTGCTGCAAAACATGGAACATACAATAATGTAAATACCATGAAAGATATTGCAGATAATGGGGTAAACATGTCCCCAACGACACCAGTTATTCCTTCTTCATCATCTTCCTCTAAGGAGAACAGTGTTCCGAATGTAGATACTACAATTTCTTTTGCCATTATACCAAATATTAATGCAACACCTGCTTGCCAGAAACCAAATCCTAATGGTGCAAATACTGGTGCAAAGATATTACCTAATATACCTACAAAACTGTTAACCGAACCGTATTCTACTCCAGGAGGTAAGTTTGCTAAAATCCATACAAGTACGGATGTACCTAATATTATAGTACCTGCCTTTTTAATGAATAAAAATCCTCTTTCCCACATGTGTAATACTGCACTTTTAAGTGTAGGTATTCTGTATGGAGGAAGTTCCATGATAAATGGAGTAGCTTCGTCTGCAAATACTGAAGATTTTAGAACTTTGGCAACTATGATTGCTATAATCATACCAAATATGTACAATCCAAATGTTATAATAGCCTGTGTTAATGGATTATCAAAGAATGCTGCCGTAAACAATGCATAAATCGGAGCCCTTGCACTACATGAAATAAATGGAATTGCCATCATTGTGGAGATTCTGTCACTTTCATTTGATAACGTTCTTGTTGACATTATTCCAGTTACACCACAACCAATTCCTAAGATCATAGGTATAAATGCTTTTCCTGATAAACCCATAAGTTTATACATCACTCTGTCAATTACAAATGCTGCTCTTGCTAAGTAACCTATATCCTCTATAAGACTTAACAGGAAGAACAGTATGAAGATAATTGGTAAGAAAGTGAGTATTCCACCTACTCCACCGATTACACCATCTACAAGTAATGATGAAACCATTCCTTCACCAAGATATTCTAATATGTATCCACTTAAAATTGTCCATCCTTCGTCAATTAAGTCTTGGAATGGTGCTCCCACCGTGTAAGTGAGATAGAATATTAAAAAGATAATTAATAAGAATATTGGAAGTCCTAAGAATTTATTTGTTACAATTCTGTCAATTTTATCGGTAATTGATTCTTTTTCACCAGTAGGTCTTTTGACGGCTTGTTTCATGATACTTTCAATTTCACCGTATCTTGCATCGATAAAAGCCTCATCAAGGTTTCCATCAAATATTCCTTCCAGGTGTTTTCTTATTTCTGTTAGTTTACGTAGATTATTTTTATCAGATGATTCTTCAGCTAAATCCAATACTTCATCATCACCTTCCAATAATTTTACTGCCACCCATGAATCTGGAGCAGAACCTACTTTTAAGTTAGGGAATAAACTTTTTACCTGGTTTATATGATCATCCAATTCAAATCCATATGTTAATCTATCAGAATAATCTGTAGGATTTTTTGCTGCCTTGATTGCTGTTTTGACCAATTCATCTAAACCAGTACCTTCTCTAGCATCAACCACAACTATTGGAATTCCTAAAATTTTTTGTAATTTTTTAACATCAATTTTAAACCCTGCTTCTTCAGCATAATTTAACATGTTTAATGCTAAAACTGTATTTGCACCAGTTTCCATTATTTGTAATGTTAAATACAAGTTTCTTTGAATATTTTCCGCATCAATTACGTTTATTACGGCATCATTTTCTTCATGTATGATAGCATCTCTGGAAACTTGTTCCTCTACTGAATAAGGGGTTAAACTATAGTTACCTGGAAGATCTATCATTTCGATTTCATAATTATCAAATGTAAAACTTCCAGACTTTAATTCGACTGTTTTACCCGGCCAGTTTCCAACGTGTTGTTTCATACCAGTTAACTGGTTAAAAACCGTACTTTTACCAACATTTGGATTACCGGCAAGTAAAAATTTTAATTTTTCCATCTTTTACCTCTTAGCATAATTTTAGGTTAACCTAAATTGAGTTTTATTCAATTATACTATAAAAAATATAACTGAAAATAAATTAATTATTATAGAAATAATATAAAAAAAATAATAAAATTATTCTAATTCAATGGCTTGAGCTTCTTCTTTTCTTAAAGCTAATGAAAAACCTTGAATTTTAATTTCTACAGGATATCCTAATGGTGCTCTTCTTTCTAATTTTACGGGAATACCATTTATTAATCCCATTTCTCTAAGATGTTTTCCAAGAGTTCCTGACACAGAATGTTTTTTAATAATTGCAGTTTCTCCCGGTTGTAAATCATCGACTGTTTTCACCATATTATTGTCCTCCTGATATTATAAATCTTTTAAAAAAATATAAACCAATATTTAACGTGTTTTTAAAACAAATTTTGACATAATATTTTGTATGCCTAAATTTTTGTTTCTTAGGTATACCTAAGTTTTTCATAGTATATAAATGTTTGGTTAACAAAAATTTATAAAATAAAATTAGTAAAATTCAAAAAATAATCTAAAACTAAAAAAAAATAATAATCTAAAAAAAAATAGAAAGGTAAAATTAATTACCTTCTAAAGCTTTTCTTTCTTCATCTAATTTATGTTTAGCCATTTGGAATGTGACTAAATAGTCAGAATCATCCATTACAGGAATAACTTCTAAACCTAAAGCTTCATGTTCTTCTATCCAATCATCATTAAGTACAGGTACTTCTAATTTAATTGGTTCATCACTGTGATTTACTACAATCAAGTTTCTGAATGAAGTTCTAAGTTCAACAATGTATCCTCCTAAACCTATTATATGATGTTCACGTAACACTATTTTCATATTATCACCTTATTATAATATTATAGTTGTTAAGCAAGCAGTTATAATTCCTATTACTGCAATCATACTTGTTGCAATAACTGTTGGGTAGAATTCACGGTTGGTGAATAATGGTGCAAATGCACTGGTTACAGCAATTGCCATAGTGATGATTATAGAACATACAATAGGTACAATGAAGGAAACACTCATTGCAGGAGGTATTCCTAAGAATAATGTTGAATAAAGACATGATCCAACAAATATTAAGGATGCGTGAGCTATTGTATATACTGCTCTTGATTTTGACATGTATTCCATAATAGGACCTTGAATTACATCAGAGTGTCCTTCCATAAATGCAAATGGGTTTGCATTTAATATGATTAAGAATCCTACAAAGAATACAATTGTTCCAATTATACCTGGAAGTGTGAATAATATAGGACCGTTTGCAAGTTGATATCTTACAATTGAAGATAAGTCTATACTACCAGCCATAATTACAGGTATAAATAATGCTAAATAGAACGGTAAACTACCGAATGAGATAAGTCTTAATGATCTATTTGCACTTATTGTTTCTAAGAATGATTGTTTAGCATCTCTATGTTTTGCACCTTTAGCCTGGTCAGGGAAAGGCATAGATTTAGACATGAGTGATTGTGAGAATGAACTCATGAATAAATATAGTACTTCTTCTACTTTTAATAAACCTACTACTGCTACGATACTAGCAAATGGGCCCCATGATAACATTACAGGTGGGATTAATATTAAAAATAAAGCTGCTACAACAATCAAAGTTATGATAGGTAATGCGTTGTATAATCTTGGCATAACTGCTGTTGGTTTTAAAGCATGCTTAAAGAAGAACTTTAATGTTGTGTAAACACCAGGACTGGAAAGTTGAGGTCCAATTCTCTGTTGAACTCTAGCTTCTGCTTTCTTTTCAATACCTGGTAACCATAAAGCTACAAAACCACCAATTATGAAAGTAACAATCACATAAATTATTGAATATCCTAAATCCATTGTCTGATCTCCTATAATTTGATTATTTGTATAGCTCTATCAGTACAAGTGAAACATGGATCACAAGATACAATTGCAAGTTGAGCATCCTGTACTGGGTGACCAATACATGATTCTTGCATTGCACCAATGTTTGACATTGATGGTGTTCTTATAATACTGTGTCTTACTTTACCGTCTTCTAAACCATATGAATGGTAACATACTCCACGAGGTACTTCTATGTAACTTTTGTATACTGGTGAGTCAACCATTTCCCAGTCTCTGTTTACGATAGGTCCATCAGGTAAGTTTTTGATTACTTGTCTTATGATTTTTGTTGCTTGGAAAATTTCGGTAGCTCTCATTAAAATGTTAGCAGCTACGTCTCCACCATCTTGAGTGATTACATCAAATTCAATGTCATCATATTCAGGCATTTTAGTTCTTTGGTCGAACTCGTAACCTGTTGCTCTTAATGTTGGTCCAGTAACATGTAAATCTAAAGCTTGTTTTTGTGATAATTGACCAGTACCAACGATACGGTGCATTACCATAGGGTCGTTAACAAACCTTTCTGCAAATCCTGCTACTTTATCATCAATGTAATCCATTACTTCAAGAATTCTTTGTTGTTCTTTAAGGTTTAAGTCTGCTCTAGGTCTTACTCCACCGAGTACGGATATACCGTATTGTACTCTGTTTCCACCCATCATGTATAATAATTCCATAACGGATTCCCTAATGTAGAAAATTCTCATAGCAAATGTTTCATGGTTTAATACTTCAGAACCGTGTCCTAAGTAAAGCATGTGACTGTGAAGTCTTTCAAGTTCTTGTGCAAGAACTCTTAAGTATCTTGCTCTTTCAGGTATTTCTATACCTAATGCACCTTCACCAGCACGACATGAGTTGAATATGTGTCCGTTTGAACAGATACCACATACTTTTTCAGTTAAAGCATTTGCTTTTTCTACTGGTAAACCTTCCATAATTCTTTCGATACCTCTGTGATTTACACCTACAGTAATCTCAGCATCTTTTACTATTTCGTCTTCAACGAAGAGTCTTACTCTGTAAGGTTCTAATGCTGCTGGATGTACTGTACCCATATCGATTTCTGTTTCAAAAACTTGTCTTTCTACTTCGTTACAAGTTGTTGCTCCATCTATTTTTGTAACCATATATAAATACTCCTTACAAATTTTTAATCTTTTAAGCCGTTAATGATAGGAATAACTGATGCTACACCAGCTACTACATCTTTAGCTCTTACTGCACATCCAGGGATTTTAGCATCTACTGGTATTACGTTTTCTACAGGTCCTTCAATTTCCTCGGAAGGTATATCTCCGTGGATATTTTTATATACTCCACCGGTTAATGCACATGCTCCTACTGCAACAACTAATTTTGGATCAGGTATTGCTTCGTAGATTTTGAGCAATGGTTCTTTTGTCCAGTGAACTACAGGACCACTTACTACAAGAACATCAGCTTCTCTTGGGTTCCAAGTTAAGTATACGTTGTACTGTTCAAGATCGAACCGTGGAGATAAAACTGCGTTAACTATTTCAATATCACAACCGTTACATCCACCAGTATAAACTAACATTACGTGGATGGATTTTGACCGTGAATGTCCTTTAAGTCCCATATTCATCCCCCTATTCTTCTACAGCTTCACTTGAATCAGCTGCTGATTCTTCTTGAGCTTGTAACTTTTCTTTCATTTCTTTATTCTTTTGGATAATTGAATCATCAGTTAAATATTGTGCAATGTATTTGATTTTTGCATCTGGGATTTCAGTTGGATCCAAAAGCATACTGTTTACATCTTTACTACATTTGTTACCAACATCATTTGGATGTATTGTTGCTGCTACTCCGAATAATGCGTAGATAGGGCAGAAATCGTGACAATGATAACAGTGTACACATTCTAATTCGTTGATTTCAGGTATTGCTGTTTTAACTATACCTTCTGCAATTTCTACAGGTTCTATTGGAGTCATTACAATTGCTTTGGTAGGACATACGTTAGAACATCCACCACAACCAATACATTCTACTTCTGCAACTAAAGGTGCTGGTTTTACATTTCCATTTAAAACATCGTTACGGAATTGCATGTCAGTTACACGGTCACTTGCAAAGATTAATCTTTTGAGGTTGGTATAAATCCCATTTATAAAAATTTTTCCTAAACTCATATTTGTGCCTCGAACTCTCTTTGTATTTTAATAGCTCTTGCTGGACATGCAGTTTTACAAGCTCCACAGTAGATACATGTATCGTGGTTGATTGTTAAGTTTCCTTCATCATCCGCAGATATAGCTTTGAATATACATGCATCAACACAACGACCACAACCAATACATAATTTGTTGTTTATCATTGAGTATCCACTTGCAATTTTCATTTTTAGTGGTGTTGTTTTTGGAATTGCACTTACAGGACAATGCATTGCACATTTTTCACAAAGTACACATTCATCGAAGTTTACTGTTACACCATTATCATCAACTGTAATAGCATCTTTTGGACAAACTTCTGCACAAATTCCACATTTAAGACACTGCGGTCCAATTTCTCCATTCCATGTAGAACTCATGAATTTACGTGCGTCGTATTTACATTCAGTAATACATCCACCACATACTACACATACACCTTCAAGTGTAATTTTAGAATCTGGTACGAATTCTAATACGCCTTGTGGACATGCATTTGTACAAGGTGCTTGTGCAAAGTCGGATGCACATGCTGCTTCGCCATTTTCATTTCCACATAGGGTACATAAATCAACATCGAATCTGACTCTTTTATTTACTACTTGTAAAGCGTCAGTAGGACATGCATCTGCACATAATTCACAGTCAATACATGCAATCATTCTTGTATCATTTTCTACATCATATTCTGGTTGATTAATTTCCAGTTGTAAATGTTTTGCTGTAATTGCATCGTTTGGACATTCTATTAAACATTTGTAACAGAGTGCACATTTAGCCATGTCAACTTGGTATGCTCCACCTTCTTCAATAGGTCCAATTGCATCTCTAGGACAGACATCTATACATAAATCACATTTTGTACATACGCCTGGTTCTATGTATGAGAATTTAATTGAATTTGAAGGACAGAAGTATGCACATCTTCCACATTCAATACAATCTTCGTGAACAGTTCCTACGTTAACTCTGCTAGCCATTTTATTTTCTGGCTGAACTGTTTTGGATGGTCCTGGCATTCTTGCATCGTTTGGACATGCAGGTACACAGACACCACAGTTGGAACACATACCCATAATTTTTCCATCTTTAACTGTAATAACATCCACAGGACAAACGTTCATACACATTCCGCATAAGTTACATTTTGTTCTGTCTACTACATAACCGCCAAATTTGTTTTCGTAAATTGCTTTGTTAGGACATACTCCTTCACATTTACCACATGTTATACAGCTAACTACTTTTCCGTCTACTAATTTTATTGCATCAGTAGGGCAAGCATCTACACAATTACCTGAGCCATCACATTTACCTGGATTTGATAAAAACATTCTCTATTACCCCACTTAAACTTTAACTTTAGTTCCTAATATTCCTCTACCAATTATTGCACCTATAACTGCTGCAACAAATCCTGGTCCTAAGTTTAATCCGCCATAGTATGGGAATGATCCTAACCAGAATGCTACAAGTATAGCACCAATAATTATTGCAATCCAAGAGGATGTATTTAATTTAATTCCATCAGTTGGAGTTTTGTGCATGATTGCTCCAGCTATAAGTCCAATTATTAAAGCACAAATTGTTGGTCCTGTATAAAAGAGACCAAATAAATTAGGACCTACTGATTGTAAAAATGGTACTGTTGTTTCTAAAACCATCAAAACTCCTCCTAATCAATTTCCTCATTATCTATGTAATCTCCAGCATATTTGGTAACAGCATAGAAGAGAATTACTAAAGTAGTTAATCCAATAAATACTTTTACACCAATAGCTATGTTGAGATATGGAATTATTCCAGCATGTAATGCATCTGGGTAATTTAACATAGATTGTAAACCTGCTGGGACTAATCCGTAGATGTTGGTACCTACGTTGTAAAGGAATGAACCCCCAGCTAATAATCCAACTAATCCTAAGCAGATGTAGAGTAATGCTCCGAGACTTTCTACTAAGGACATTCTTTCGTGTGAAAGGTTAAATGGATTATCTTTTAATCCGTAAGCAAGTATACATAATATTGCTCCAGAAGCCATCATAGCTCCACCCTGGAAACCTCCACCTGGAGTTATGTGACCACCGAGTATTGTCATTACACCGTATCCAATCATAATGAATGATACAGGATATGCTATTAATTTAAGAAGATCACTCATCGTCGTCGCCTCCAAGGTTTACTTTTCCTCTACCGAATACTAACATAGTAGTTACTACAGCACTTACTAAAATAAATGCTTCTCCAAGGGTATCGAAACCTCTGAAATCGAATACAACGTTAGTTACTAAGTTAGGTGCAATTGATACACCAAGACCTTGGTATACATAGTTTATACCTGGGAAAATCATTCCACTGAATTGAACCATAGAGGTTAAGAATATTGTTGCGAATGCTGCTATAGCAACTATTAATGCTACATCTCTAATTGAAGCCTTCACTTAGAATACCCCCCAGTAGAATACTATTGCAAATATTGCTAATGTTAATACTGCATAGAACATCATGTTGTTAAAATCATCATTGTGTTCTTTGTACAATTTAGGCATTATTGGTGTTACATACATGAATAATAACATTAATCCTATTACTGCAACAATCATTAATGCTGGACTTACAAGTCTAATTGTTAAAGCAGCTACTAATACAGATGCCATTAACACTAATTCAGCAGAAACTATGGATGAAGTTTTTGATCCGTTGACTAATGTTTTTTCAGGATCTTGCCCAAATGTACTTTTTAAAGTTTGTACAAGTTTTTCATACATATTCATCTTATCACCTTACTATAATGCAAATGCTGTAAGTGCTAATACACCTAATTTGTCCACTACTAAACCAGGGAATAAACCAATTATTAAACAAATGATTAAGAATACTATCATTACTGCCATTGTTGTTTTTGGAACAGATGCAGATGATACTTCTAATTCGTCTGGTTTTGGTCTTAAGAATATTGCGTATGCCATTTTGAGGAATGCTAAGAAAGTTACAATACTTAATATAATCATAATTACTGCAAGTTCTGGGATTCCTGCTGCGATAGCAGCTTGACATAATAAGTATTTACTTTGGAATACATTGAATGGAGGTACTCCAGCCATTGCAAATCCTGCAAGTACTGTTAATAATGCTGCTACTGGCATATATTCTACTAATCCACCAAGTTTACTAATTTTACTGGTTCTAGTTTTGTATAATACTAATCCGAATCCTATGAATAAGAATGAAGTTACAACTAATTCGTTTACTGCTTGGAATAATCCTGCTGTAATACTGAGAGGTGTTGCTAATCCAAGACCTACTCCTATGTAACCTAATTCACCAACTGCTAAGTATGCGATGATACGTTTGTAATCATCTTGAACCATAGCCATACAGATACCTAAAATCATAGCAATTACGCTTACTGCTAACATTGCCATTTGAGCTGTTGGTAAGTATCCGAAGATTCTTATTATTACTAAACCTATGGAAATACAAGCAATTACTGAGAATGATTGTAATAACATAGATCCACTAGGTAAACCTTTTGAATAAATTTCTGATTTAATTGCGTTGAATGGTGGTAAACCTGTTGCGTATAACCATCCGTAAATTAACATTCCTGCTGCGAATAATAATACTGGATTTGTAGGATTTACTAAACCTGTGTGTATCATCATTACTATGTCTGAAATGTTTACGTTACCTGTTAAACCTAATATAAGTGCGATACCTAAAAGCATGAAGGATCCACCTACTTCACCAAGTAACATGTATTTTAAACCAGTTTCATAGTTTCCTCTTACTCTTGATACTAGTATAAGACCAACTTGTACTAATGCTGCAATTTCAAAGAATACATATAAGTTGAATATATCGTCTGTTAATACAAATGCCATTAATGCTGCTGAAAGCATGAATAACATGTATAAGTATACACCAGATGTTTTTTTAGTTTCAGCAATTGAAATGAATACTGCACACATTGCGACTAAACCGAGAACAAATAAGATTACTTGTTGTCCAGGACCGAATGCGTATGTAATTGCTGGGTGGAATAATTCGAGGAATGAACCTGAAATAATTGCGTTAGCTGCTTCTGGTAAAGCAACGGTTAATCCACCATTTGCTAATGGTTGATATCCACCAAAGAAGTGGTTTCCATATACTGCTAATATAGGTACTATTGGTAAACAAATTGCTCCAATATAACCGAAAATTTTGGTAACACCGCTGTGCTCATGTAATAAGTTTACTAATACAGCACATATTATTGGAATAACTACCATTAATGGGATAAATATAGTTCCATCCATTAGTAATTACCCCCTTGAGTTGTATTTATAGCACTATTCATTGTTTTCCTCTCCTAATTTTTTATCGTTTAAAAGAGCGGTTGCACTAAGTGTTCCATTTCTTTTGTATAAAACTACAGCAAGTGCTAACATTACAGCAAGTGTACTTGCACCAATTACAATACTAGTTAATACTAAAGCAAATGGTAATGGATATGATGCTTGACCTAAGAAGCTGTTTACATCCATATTTTGTAAGAAAATATATGGAATACCATTAACTCTGTAACCTAATGCAATTATTAAGAGGTTTACACCGTCCCCTATAAATGCTGCTCCGATAATTTTCTTAAGAACGTTATCTAAGTAGACTAATGCTACTAACCCTATAATCATTAAAAGTGCTGCGGTAATTAATGCTCCACATTGGACTATTTCTATTGCCATTATGAATCACCTTCCACATCTTCTGTTACAGGAGGTTCTCTTGTTTTTAATACTGAAAGACCAACTAATGTTGGAATTATTGCTGCTCCTACTACAGCTTGTGTTAATGCAACGTCGGGAGCCAATAAAACTTGGAAAATTGCTGCTACTGCAAATCCAGATACGCTGGTAAGAACTGCCATTTTAAGCAAGTCTTTTTGCATTAAAGCTACAATAGCTCCTAATATTGCAAATACATATAATGCTAAAGGTACAGCATTTTGTACTAAAATATTTACATCTATCATTTTTAATGCTCTCCTTGTTCTCCACGGTAATGTCCACTAGCTATAGCGTGTGTTGCAAATGGTGCTAATATAAAGTATACTACTCCTAAAGCTGGTTCTCCAATCAAAATTAAGATTAATACACTTAACATATCCACAATACCCATAATTTCTAATCTTCCGAAAATGGAATATTGTAAATCATCACTTGTATTAGATAATAATCCTTTTGCGGTAATTAATACAATAATACCTAAAATAATAAAGACTATTCCTAAAATGATTGAAATTGGATCACCAAAGGTTAAGGAAAGATCTAATCCTGTACTTGCCATTATATTTCGCCTCCACCTAAAACTGTAGCGGCTGCAATTGTTCCAACTGGGCTTAATACAATTAATGCAAATGCTATATCTCTACAGAATGAAACATCAGTTAATACAGATACCATAGCTAATACTACTGCTAAAGCAATTGTAAAAGCACCTACACCAGCTAATGCTGAACCTGTGGTTCTTCTTGCTGCGATTTTTAAACCGGCAAACATGTAGATAACTAGACATAACATTAGGAACAATTCAGATATTGTTAAAAAATCCATCTCATCACCCTATGTTTATTCTAACATTTTCTTAATAGTTGACTCAAGAGGTATAATGTCCTCACGTGAACGAGGTGTAAGAGCAGATACTGTTAAGATACCTTTTTCTTGGTCCATATTAACTGTGATTGTACCAGGTGTTAAGGTAATAGTGTTAGATAATATTGCAAGAGATACCGGACGTTTTAAATCAGGCATAATCTCTACAACAACAGGATCTACTTCGCCCTTGAGACAGCACATAGCAGTGTCTATTACTGCCTTAATTATTTCGACTACTAATCTTACGAAAAATTCAATTCCGTAGATTATTCTATTTAAAAACATAAATTAAACTCCGTTTTTATATACGAACAATTATTCTATTTCTAGAACTTCTTAAAAATTATATTTTTAAAAATATAACTTCCAAGCAAACCCCTTTTTGTCCTTAAAGGTTTTAGACAACTTATGAACTTTATCCATAAATTGTTGTCTCAATATCTTAAGTTAAATTAATTAGCTACAAAAACTCCATACTTAAAAAAGAAAAACTTCACAATTCAAGTATATAGTATGATAATATTTTTAAAAAACAACATATATAATAGTTATGAATTTATTTTTAGGTATACGTAAATTTTTTTGAAAAAAAGAGTTAAATAAATAAATAAATTAACAATACAATAATAAGCTTATTAAAAAATGTTCGATTATTAAAAAAACAATAAAAAAAGTTTAAATTATATAATTTAAAAAGGGTTGATAAGTAAACACAATATGACCAAAGGCATAAAGATAAGAAATTGCTAAAAACAACCAAATACCAATGAATATAATTCCCAATCTTTTATGATATTCCCTGTCTGACAAAGGCCAAAATACTGCCAAACCTGAAGGTGTAAATAAATCCAGTATCAAATGACTTACGGCACCCAGGAATAACATTATAAATATTAACCTCCAATTGATTACATCAATATTCACAGGAGCCAGGAAAAGACAAATTGCCAGCAACACTTCATAATAAGTCAATACCTTACGACTAACTACAAAATAACCCAACAAGGATAATATTACAAATATTGACAGATTATTCGGCATAACATAATTAGCATATTCCGCCAAACTGGTTACAACCGGTAGAAATCCCATCATCATAAACAATAACAATAGACAAAGGACCGTGATTCCCACTAACGAATGGGTTAATCCCCTATGTTTCGAATAATAAAAAGTTATGGCCAACAAAATTATAATCAGACCAGACAACATTGAACCTTTAAGTATAATTAATAACAGTGAAATAATTATACCCACCAAAAACATGGAATTGACCTTGTATTTGTTATTATCATGATCCATATCAGGTATTGAGGCACCTATAACTGCAAAAAACAAATAAAAAAAGCTAGGTATAAACGGAAATGCAAGTATTATACCCGCCAATGCATGTGCTTTATATGATGACATTGTAATTATTCCCTATATTGTAATTTATTTAACAATCATTCTTCATCTTGTTTTAAATTTAATATATGTTTTGTTGTATAAATAATTAATTTTTCTTCACAACACG
>NZ_JAEELZ010000040.1 GCF_016282985.1 Methanosphaera sp. | reverse complement strand
TAATTCTTCGAGTTGTTCCCAGGTTACAGCTGTACATCTTTCGGATGCTTCTTTGCTGATAGATTGTTGTTGTACGTGTTCCATTTCTATTTGTATTGCTGGTAAACCGATGTCAGCTACTCTTTGACATGCTGCGAATGCAATGTTTTTAGAAGTTGCTACTAATCCATCAATACTTTCTTCTGAACCTTCTGCAGGTGCAACTTTAATGTTTGGATATACCATACCGTTACCTGCTTCTTGGCCTAATCCTAATTTTACAGGGTTTTTAGTTTCCCCAAATAACATATCGTCTGCTGATTCTGTTACCATTTTTGTAAATGCTTTTCTTGACATATAATTTCACCACTGAAAATTTTTTTGTTAATCTTATACCCACATAGTTAATACTTTAAGCTTGATTTATATATAATATATACCCAACTTTTATTACTAAATACTTGAAAATGACTAAAGTAACTTTTATATTTGCTTAAAAATACTTGATACATCTTTATAAAAAAAGATTTTAAAAAATGTTATAATCAAATACAAGAAATACTAACATAATTTTTCAAAAATAGCCCATTATAAAAATGTTAATCTTAATAAAACAGTTTAATTAAATTAATTTATAGTTTTAAAAGGAAAATAATACTTACTTGTATTATGTTCATAAATTGATTTTTATTAAAATTATTACTGAAGTAATACAAATAATGTGAAAAAACAGTTTCAATAAAAAATAGTTCATTAAAAAAAGTTTAAAAAAAAATATATAAGTAGACTTAATCTACTTATTGATAAAATTCATCTCTAGCTTCTACAAATGCTTGTAAGTTTGCTAAAGGTGATTTAGGTGCAATACCACAACTAGGTGCTAATACATCGATACCTTTTTCTAAAGCACGAGTAACTTCAGCTTTTACTTCATCGGTTGGTTTACTGAATAAAGTTTGACTTGTAGAAATGTTACCTACTAATACTGTATCTGAACCTTCAGCTTCTTGTATTTTTCTTGCTTCTTCTACATCTACTGCTTCTTCGAATGAAGCTCCACTGTAACCACTGGTTAACATACCTTCCATAATTGGGAGGGAGTTACCACAAATGTGGAGAATACTGTCAGCATCCATTGCATCTGATAAATCTTCTAATGCTGGTTGTGCAAAGTCAAAGAAGTCATCAGGACTTAATAATTCTGGAGATGAAGTAGGATCTGCTACACAAATTACATCTACGCCTACATCATTGAATGCTTCTACTAATTCAGTTTGTGCATCTAATGCAACTTCTACTACATCTTCTACTACGAAACTGTCAGTTTTTAACATTTTTACTAAGTCTTCTACACCTAATAAGTGACCTGCTAATGTGAATGGACCTGCCATACCTACTACTACAGGTACTTCTGGGTATTCATTTTTGAGAATTTCGATAGATTCTGTGATAACTGGTAATCTACCTTGGTTTGCAAAGTCATCAGGCACTTCTAAATCTTCTACATCATCAAATGGTGCGTGTGATTTTAATGTTGGAGTTGCTTCCATACCACCTAAGTCAACGGTACAACCGAATGCTTCTGCTTCTGCGGTTAAATCGAAAGGTACTCTTGCACATTCTAATCCTGCTTGTTTGTGTAATGAAATACCTAATCTTGCCATTTCTTGAGCATCTTGGTGAGCGGAAGGCCAGGATACTTCTGCTCCAGGGAATGCTTCTTCAACTGCTGCTGCAGTTGCACTGATTGCTGGTACTTTTTCTACTTCTTCGCCATTTAATGCTGCTTTTAAATTTTCTATAAGATCCATTTGTTCACCTTTATAATAATATTATTATATGGGTTTTAAATTATTTCATTTAAAACTCAAATGTTTGTTTAATGTTTATAAATATCAACATTGTTATTTTTTAATGTTTCTAAATAATTTATAAATATATTTACAATTATAACAAGAAGCACTTTATATTAAAAAATAATAAAATGTTAGAAAATAGACTGTGAGTATAAGACTATTTATCACATATTAAAATTTAAGCACAACCTGTTAATAATATAGTATATATTTTTCAATACATATAAATTTAAAGTTTTTTCGAAAAAAAATATTAAAAAATTATAATACTCGGTTTAAACATATATAGATACATATTAAAAATTCAATAATTTTTACTAAGGTGAATTCATGAAAATAATAGAAAAAGTAGAAGCAATTAAAAATCAAGACTTAACTGCAACCGAAAATTTAGAACAAATGTATAGTGTTATTGAAGAAAAAAATGAAGAGATTAATGCATTTGTCGAATTAGACCAAGCACGTGCAGAAAAAATTGCAAAAGATATTGATGAAAGAATAAAAAATGGTGAAAAAACTGGAAAATTAGCAGGACTAGTTATCGGAATAAAGTGTAACATTAATGTTGAAGATTTAATTATTTCTGCAGCTTCACCTACACTTAAAGAATATCAGGGAAGTTACAATGCTACTGTTATAAACAGAATTTTAGATGAAGATGGAGTTATTATTGGATTAACAAACATGGATGAATTTGCAGCAGGTAGTTCCACAGAGACTTCAATGTATGGACCTACAAATAACCCTAATGCTTTAGGACATATCCCTGGAGGTTCCAGTGGAGGTTCAGCAGCAGCTGTTGCAGCCAATATGTGTGATATTGCTTTAGGTTCAGATACCGGTGGTTCAATCAGAAACCCTGCATCACACTGTGGAGTAATGGGATTCAAACCTACTTATGGTATGGTATCAAGACAAGGATTACTTGATTTAGCTATGAGTTTAGATCAAATAGGTCCGTTTGCAAATGATACTACAGGTTTAGCATTAATGTTAGATGTTATTGCTGGTTATGACCCTTATGATACAACTACAATAAACAAAGAGTTTACACCATTTATTGATGATACTACAAATACCTCCCTTGAAAATACTACTGTTGGTGTTGTTAAAGAATTTATGGAAGTAACCGATGAAAAAATTGATGGTGTTATAAATAATTCCATTGATCAGTTATCTGATTTAGGTGCAGAGATTAAAGAGTTAACATTTGAAGATATTGATTTAGGGTTACCAACATACTACTTAATTAATTATGTTGAATTCTTCTCAGCAACAAGAAAATACGATGGTCGTAAATATGGAGAAAGAATAGAAGAAGTATGTGGACCTGAAGTTGCACGTAGAATACAGATTGGTTCTTACATAAGTCAAAAAGAGTTCAGTGGAAAATATTACAATAAAGCATTACAGGCAAGATCATTATTACGTAATGACTTCAATGATTTATTAAAAGACGTTGATGTAATAGCAGGACCTACAGTACCAAAATTACCACATAAAATTGGGGAAACAATTGAAACTATGGATATGTACGCATATGATATTTTAACAGTACTTGCAAATATTACAGGTATACCTGCAAGTAGTATGAAAGCAGGTGATGTGGATGGTATTCCTGTAGGATTACAGTTACAAGCAAAACCAGAAGAAGATCATAAAATATTAAGTACAATGAGTGCATTAGAAAACATATAATCTCCAAAAAAAAACTTTAGTAAAAATTAGGAAAAATGATGTGTTAACACATCATATTTTTTTTTAAATAACAACTAATCGTCAAACAATCCACGTTTTATTGTGGAAACTTCACCATTTTTATTAAGTACAAAACTTTTTAAATATTCCTTATCATTTTTCTCAGGATAATCTATTCTGTAATGAGCACCCCTACTTTCTTTTCTGAGTAATGCAGATTTCACTATTAATTTTGCAAGTTTTATCATACTTATTACTTCTAAAGCCGTGATTAAGTTATTATTATATTCCTTAAATGATTTTACGTTCATATCCTTGGTTTTTTCTTCAAGAGCATTTAATTCATCTTGTGCTTTTAATAAACCTTCTTCATCACGGACAATTGCAACATGATTCCACATGATTTCTTTAATCTCATTTTTAATGTCTTCAGGATTAAATGTACCTTCAGACCATATACCATTAATCCTGTCTATTTCTGCCTTAATTTCGGATTCGTCAGGATTTTCAAGTTCTGTTTCCTGAGCACGTTTTGAAGATTGAACTCCGGCTATATTACCAAATACCTGAGTATCAGCTAATGCATTTCCTCCCAACCTGTTTGCTCCATGTACTCCGGAAGTAGCTTCTCCAGCTGCAAATAAGTTTTTGACATTGGATTCACAGTTTCCATCAATTCTTATTCCTCCCATAAAATGATGAGCTGTAGGTGCTACCACCATAGGTTCATTGATTATGTCCACACCCACATCCTTGAATTGCTGAACCATAGTATGTAATTTTGTTTGTACTTGTTCTTCAGGTAAATGTGTTACTGAAAGATAAACACCACCATCTTCGGTTCCTCGTCCTTCTTGAATTTCAGTATAAATGGAACGTGCAACAATATCTCTTGTAGCTAATTCTTCCCTTGGATCATAGTTTATCATGAATCGTTCACCATCAGTATTAATTAAATGACCACCTTCTCCACGAACTGCTTCTGTGATTAATACACCTCTGCGTGATTTTGGGGCTACCATTCCTGTCGGATGGAATTGAACCATTTCCATGTCCATCATGTCAGCACCAGCATCATAAGCCATTACTATACCATCACCAGTTTTTTGAACAGCATTTGATGTTACCGGATACAACCAACCACAACCTCCGGAAGCAATAACTGTTGCTTTGGAATGATATACTACAAAAGAAGAGTCTGCTAATGATATTCCCATAGCTCCAACTATTTTTGAATGAGATTCATCGAAAAGTAACTTAGTAATCATGACTTCTGAATGAGTTTTTACTCCTTCCCGAATAACTTCTTCTTTTAAACCCAACATCATTTCATGACCTGTTTGATCTCCTTTAAAACAAGTCCTACGACAAGATTGTCCACCAAAAGCTCTTTGATTTAATCTTCCATCTTCTTGTCTGTCAAATAAACATCCATAAGATTCCAGTTCTATTAGTCTTTTTGGAGATTCTAGAACCAATTCATGAACTAAATGTAAATCATTTAAAAATGCTCCACCTTTTAGTGTATCCAATATATGTAATTGCAGAGAATCTGCTTCATCAACATAACCAAATACTGCATTATATCCTCCTTCTGCCAACATCGTACATCCTGATTTAAAGGTTAAACCTTTGGAAACAATGATTACATCCTGATCATTTTTACTTGCAACGATACCACATTTACATCCTGCTCCACCAGAACCTATAACCAATACATCACAAGTATATTCTGTAATATCCATTATTTTGCCCCCTTATTCTACATAATTTTCTAAAATTCCTATTTCTTCTATTCCTATGGTTACTGTGTCCCCTTTATTTAAATGATCTATTCCAGGCGGTGTTCCAGTAGCTATTAAATCACCAGGACACAATGTCATAATATTTGAAATATATTTTACCAGCTGTTCTGGTGAAAAAATCATGTTTTTAGTATTTGAATCCTGTTTAATTTCACCATTAACTTTTGAATAAATCCTCTGATTTGATGGGTTAATATCCGTAACAACAACAGGTCCTACAGGACAAAATGTATCAAAACTTTTAGATCTAGTCCATTGACCATCTTTTTCTTGAAGATCTCTTGCAGTGACATCATTAATTAAAGTGTATGCTATTTCAAAAGCATCATTGTTATGTCTATTTATTTCTGAAAGAATGACAATTCCCAGTTCCGCTTCAAAATCCAACTTTTGTGTATCTTCAGGATAAATAATAGTATCCCCAGCAGATATAACACTGGATGCTGGTTTCATGAAAAGAAGTGGTTCTGAAGGAAGAGTCATCTCCAATTCATTTGCATGATCTTTATAATTCAATCCAACGCATACAACTTTTGTTAGGTTAACAGGAACCAAGATTTTAACATCCTCAATTAAATCATGTTGATTCTGTTGATATGTGTCCTTAAAAGAGTCCTGATGTGAAATTGCTTCAATAATTGATGAATATTTTAGACGATAAATTTTTTCATTTTCAATTATTCCCACATATTCTTCTTCATTTGAGGTTTTATATCTGATATATTTCATATTAATCAAGTATTTCAATTATTCCAATATTCTTTCAATTGGTAGTACCAACAAGTCTTTTGCGCCCAAAATTCTTAATTTATTTATAGTATGGAAAACATCTTTTTCAGAAATTACTGAATGCACTGCCACTATGTTTTCATTACCATATATTTCAGAGACAGTAGGGCCACCTAATCCAGGCATTGCTTCTTTAACTGATTGAAGATCTTCTTTTTTTACATTTGCCATTATTAATTTTTTACCTTCTGCCTGAATTACACCAACAATACCTGTTTTTATTGCTTCTATTTTTTCATAGTTATTTTTAAGACTATCTTTATTGGCAATCAACACTACCGAACTTTCTATAATGGTATCTATTTCTCGAAGATGGTTCATTTTAAGTGTTGTTCCAGTACTTGTTAAATCAGCTATTACATCTGCCACCCCAATTAATGGAGCTACTTCTGTTGCTCCGGATAGTGAGAATATTTTGGCAGGAATATCTTTTTCATTAAAATATTGTTTAGTTAATTCTGGAAATTCTGTTGCTACTGTTTTAACTGATTTTAAGTCATCAACTGTTTTAAAATCTGAATTTTCAGGAGCTGCAATAACAAGGCGGGTATGTCCAAACTTTAAATCTTCCAATATTTCAACATCAGCTACTTTTTCTTTTACTAAATCATAACCTGTAATTCCGATATCTGCAGCACCATCTTTTACATATTCTGGTATGTCTGCTGCTCTTGTGAACATTACTGTTATTTCAGGATCAAAAGTTTGTGAAAATAATTTTCTGTTTGAATTGTCTATTAATCCTATACCTGCTTTTTCTAAAATTTCTACTGCAGGCCCACTAATTCGTCCTTTAGAAGGTAATGCAATACGTATACTCATTAAATTACTCCTTTCAAATTATTAATTATTGATAAAAATTATTGAATTCAGTTTTTATATATAAATTACTATTATTATTTATGTTTATCAAAATATAATATAATTATCAATAGTTAAAAAATATGTAAAAAGATTTACAATATATTACAAGGTGTGTATATCAATGTTAAATTTCATAGGAGTTGTGACTTCAGGATTACAAAAAGCAGGAAAGTTCATGCAAAAAGATGTTTATCAACAACAGTATCAAGAAAAATTAGGTTTTATGCCATATAATGGAACACTGAATATTAAATTAAAAAGTGATGTTGAAATAAATCTTAAAGAAAAATATAATGAAAAACTTAAAATCATCAACGGTAATGAAAATTTAGGAGATGTCTATTTTTTAGAAGCCACCATCTGCACAATAGATAAAAGTATTTCTGAAAAAGGTGCGATATTGTTTCCAACAAAAACTGTTCATAAAATAGATACAATTGAATTCGTAGCAAAAAATAGATTAAGAGAAAAAATGAACTTAAACGATAATACACAAGTGAGAGTATCTATTGATAATTAAAGAAATCTTTATTAAAAACTATATTAAACATAAAAAATAGAAGTAAATATATTAAAAGTGTTAATTACTATTGATATAACAGTTATTTAATAGCATTAACAAGAGCGATGAATGAGTATAACGTATTCCGGGAGGGATACAATGGCAAACGACTATGAACTGGTTACTAGTGCAACTGTGACTAAATCAATGTTAAGAAAAATTGGAGAAAATCAATACTTAAAAATAATACCACACGAAAGAATAGTTCAGATATCTACTATTGAACAAAAGAAAATAACAGAACCAATTGTTCAAAAAGATGAAACTATTATCGAAGCATATCCGAAAGAAGTTAAATTATACAGAAATCAAAGCCAAGACACCAAATACGAAACAAAATGGCAAACGATAAAAGGAGAAACATTTGATATACCTGCTTCAAGTATTAAAACAACATACACACTCCTTCAAGCTAAAGGAGTAATAGTAGTTGACAACATGCTAAATTTATCAAACATATTGGGCATGATAATCAAACAAGACACGCTTGAAAAAAAATTGGAATCAATTAAAGATGAAATATAATCTTTCGAAAAAAAAATCTAAAGAATTCAATTAATTCTTTAGTACCTACTTTTAAAACTATTTTTTATATATATCTACAATTTCATTAAAAGTTAAATAATCTCTAAATTTAGGAATTTCAGCCAATTCAACAAATTTCATTACATCCAAATCTTTATTGACTACATCTTTGGCTGCTTTTGTAAAGTTTTCCAATTGAAGATAATCTTCAGGAACACGACCCTTGTTCTCAACTTTTGCTTTAGTAATACTCCAAATATTATTTTTATCTATTCCTGATTTATCTGATAAAAAGTCGGTTACATGAGCAACAATTTTTTCATCATAAGTTCTGTTTAAAATTATTCCTTTAGTTTTTATATCCATCTTATTTAGTAATTTAATATGTGCTTCTATATCTATTGCAGCAGTTTCTATACCACCTTTACTTACACTTGAAACCATTATAACAGGAATATTACCTGCATATGCTATTTCAGCAGTTGAATAAGGTACTTTTTCATTAAGTAAACCAGTTGCAGCACTCATAACACCTTCAACCAAGACCAAATCATAACCTTTTCCTTTGACTTGTTCAATTACTTCATCCAATGGAGTCCAACCTATGTCACCTATTTTTATTGAAGCATAATCATGTAATTTTTCTTTATTCATGTATAATGATGGTGATAAATCACGAATATCAGGACCTACTTTAACTACATAAGTATGAATTCCTCTTTCCCGTAAAGCTCCAACGATTCCACTTGCTAAAAATGTTTTTCCGGATTCGGAACCGGTACCCATCAACATTATCATTGGAGGGACTTCCGGATGTTCTTTTTTTGGAATATAGAAATTATTGGTGTTAACTGCAATCTCATTAAATACTTTCTCATGAAGCTTTTTGTTTTCTGCAATTATTTCATCATATTGTTTTGTTGCATCCAAATAATCCAAAATATTGTTTACGATAGCAGGATTATTATCCAATAATCCATGAACAGTAGTCCCCAGAATATTTCCTTTTTTATTTGATACTCCTGATAAAACACGTGAAGGTTTATGTTTATAATTAGCCCTTACGATATTGGAATACATTACATTTTTATCATTTGATTCTATTTTCCCATATGTATGACAATGAAAACCTGTTACTGTAGTATCTTTGAGGCCTTTTGTAAATAATGTTGTATCATCAACAACATCTGCTTCCACTTTATTTGTGTTGATTAATGGTTCAAAAGTTACGTCAAGTAATCCTAATCCTTCACGTATAATTGGTACCGGTGAATTTCTACCTACATCCGTTTCTTTACCTAAAATTTGAAAACCGGCACACATTCCTAAGATAAATCCGTCATTATCATTTATTAAATTTATTTCTTCAGCCAATTCAGGAGTTAATGATTCTGATTCCATGATAGTTCCACCAGGAATTATCAAACCATCTAATTCTTCATGAGCTTTTTTTCCATTTTCTATTTTTCCATCAGCCTTAACAACATTTGTTGGTAAATGTCCAAAATGTTCGTATAATGTTAGAACACCATCAACTTCTAAAATTCCTATTTTTACCATAAAATTCATCCATGTAGTTTTTAAATGTATAGTAAATAATTATGTAAAAAGTAATATAAAGCTCTATTTAAAAATAAATATAAAAAATAATAATCTTTTTAAAAAATAGTTTAAAAATAATAATAATGCCCTGACGGGGATTTGAACCCCGGTAAAGGGATCCGCAGTCCCTCGTGATATCCGCTACACTACCAAGGCATATTAAAAATAATATGTTATAAAATACTATTAGTATTTTTATTAGTTATTAATATTAAATTTTTCGTTTTTCTTTCTTAAAAAAAATAGATATAAGACAAAAGTCTTATTCTAAGAATATTGCAGGTTTATATGGTGCCGCATTTACTGCTTTATTTTGTGGATCATATGTTGGTTCATCATAAACTTCTATTTTTGCATTGATTTCGCTTTCTAAATAGTCCTTAGCATCTTCAATTATTGAAACTTCATCAATTTTTCCAACATAATTAATTTTATTAAATGATTTTCCTGCTTTAGTAGCAAATTTAGATAATTCTTTTTTGTTGTCATGCAAGTTTGCTTTCATAGCACGTCCAATTATTTCACCTATATTAGGTTTTCCAACTTCCTGAGCTATGTCATATACTTTATATTTCCAATCAGGAGCTGTGTACAAATGTACTGTTTCAGGATTAGCTTTTGTTATTTTTATAATTTCTTTGATATCCTTAGCTAAGTCCTGAATTATTTCTTCACTCTTTTCAATATTTGCATCAATTACAGAATCATCTTTTTCAGGCCATGCAATTGAAGACATGAAAATATCATCATCATTATATTTGTCCCATATTTCCTCAGTAGTATAAGGAACAAATGGTGATAATAATCTAATCCAAGTGTTTACAATATATGTTAATGTATCTTTTTCTTCCTGTTCAATTGAAGTAATTCTGTTAAGATAGTAATCCACATCTTTTCTGAAAAGGAACAAACCTGCTTGTAATGCTTTTCTTGTTTGGAATCCTTCCAATGCTTCAGTTGCATCACCAATCTTTTGATTTATTTGGCTAATAATCCATTTGTTAATTGGTTTTTCAACTGTTGGTATTTCATTTTCCAATGATAATTTTAAAGGTTCTCCAATTAATGATTCAACTTTTTCAGGGAATTCCTGTATTAATTCCAATCTTCTTTGAATACCATTAACTTCTTTTTCTCTCCAATCAAAGTCTTGCCATGGTTCTGCTGAAGACATTAAGAATAGTCTTACTGTATCTGCACCATATTTATCTATTGCTTCACTCAATAAAATTACATTTCCTTTAGAAGAGGACATTTTCTGTCCTTCTAATAATCCCATACCGAATACTGTTATTCCTTTTGGCCAATATTCTTTAGGGAAAATAGCTGCATGGTGGAACATATGGAATGATAAATGATTTCCAACCAAATCTTTTGCTGATAATCTCCAATTTAATGGGTACCAGTAGTTGAATTCTTTTTGTATTTGTTCAGTTAATTCAGGATCTATTTTATTAATTGAACCATCATTTGCACCGTCCTGATTTAAGAATACTTTGTTGAAAAATGCATCATTTAAATCTTCAGGATTAATATCTTTCATATATTTTGCAATGGTATAATATGACATGTAAATTGTTGAATCAGTTAACGGCTCTATTAACCATTTTTCATCCCATGGCATATGTGTACCAAGACCTAATCTTCTTGAACAAGCCCAATCTTCCAACCAGCCCAAATAGTATTCGAAGTTTGCTTTTAATTCTTTTGGAACTACTTCCACCTGGTCAAGACATTCATATGTTTTTTTAGTCCATTCTTCATCAGAATATTTAACAAACCATTGATCATCTAATTCCTTAACAACACATTTTGTTCCACAACGACAGATAATCGGTTTTTCTGCAAATTCGTATAATTTATCTGCTATGTTTTCGTTGAGTAATTTTTCAATTACATCATCACGAACATCCGCAACACGTTTACCTTCAAATTCGCCAGTGTTTTCATTCATTATACCTTTTGCATGTTCAGTTTTATAAGCTTCATTGGTTGCGTCTTTGAGTTTTTCATCGTCCTGATTTTGAACATTAAACTGATTAAGGAAGTCTCTTGCTGGGAATTCAGAGTATCCTTTTAAGTTTACAAGACTTATGATTTTTATGTTATCGATTTGTTCTTGTAAATTGTATTTTTCAATTAATTCTTTGTTGTTTTTAATGTCTTCTAATGCAATATAATCTGCTGGTGCGTGTGCAGGTACTGAAAATACTACTCCTGTTGCATAATCAGGATCTACAAAAGATGCTGGGAATATTGGTAATGGATCGTTTGTTAAAGGATTTGTTACATATTGTCCAATGAACTCTTTAGGATCAACATCTTCAATAAGTTCCATTGATTCTTTTTGATGAATAATATTTCCAAATGATTCCTTACTGATTATCCATTTTTCATCATTATATTTTACCCGTACATATTCTTCATCAGGATTTAACCAAAAGTTTGTAGCTCCATATAATGTTTCTGGTCTGAATGTTGCGGCGACTAAGAAATCATCACCACATGGGAATTTAATCAAAGTTAATTCATTAATTCCTACACCTTCCCCTTCTAATAAATCATGGTCTCCTACAGGGTTTTCATCTGATGGACAATATTTTACTGGGTGTGATCCTTTTCTTATTAAATCTTTATCTTTTAATTGTCTGATTTGCCATCTGATAAATTGTTTGTAGTGTGGATCAATTGTTCTAAATTCTCTTCTCCAGTCAATAGAATATCCCATATGAGTCATATCATCATGATATTCTGAACTGAAATATTTTACAATATATTCAGGATCAACAAATTTAGCCAATTCGTCTTCTGGAACTTGGTGTACATTTTTATAAATGTCCAAAGTCCATGGGTCTTGTCTTTCAATTCTTTTTGCAATACCTACTACCGGTGCCCCGGTTACGTGCCAAGCCATTGGAAATAGTACGTTGAAACCTTGCATTCTTTTGAATCTAGCATAGACATCAGGAACTGTATATGTTCTACCGTGTCCTACGTGCATTGCCCCACTTGGATAAGGGAATGCTACTGTTACATACATTTTTTTCCTATCATCAGGATTTGATTCGAATAATTTTTCTTCTTGCCATTTTTCTTGCCATTTCTTTTCTAATTCAGAAACCATAGATTAAACTCCCTGTTAGTTATTTGATTATAAAATGAAAATAATTACTTGTTTATAATATTAATATTTATGTCAATAACATTATTTTAATTTAATTATTTTAATAGAAAAAATAAAAAAAAAGAGTGGTTTCCCCAATTACTTTTTAAATATTGGAGCAGATTTTCTTTTATGTTCAGATATTTCATTCAATTTAAGTATTCGATTAACTTCTGATATATTTAAATCCAATTTATCAGATATTTCTTCTGCATTACAATGCTCATCAAGATACAAATATAATAATCTATCCAATACTGGATAAGTCATACCCAGTTCAGTTTCATCTGTTTGATTAGGCAATAAACCAGCAGTTGGTGGCTTTTCTATAATAGAATCAGGAACACCCAATTCTTTTGCTACCTGAACAACCTCTTCCTTAAATAAGTCACCGATTGGTAATAAATCAACACCACCATCCCCATATTTTGTAAAATAACCAACATTTAGTTCTGTTTTATTTCCAGTTCCTATTACCAGGCAATGGTAAATGGCAGCATAATAATACAGAATAGTCATACGTAATCTTGGTTTAACATTTGCAGATGCTAAATTATTATTTGATTCAGGAAGATTATCAACATTACATCGTTTTAAAAAATCATTATAAAAATCTTCTATACAAATCAATCCACCATCAATACCCAATTCCTTTTGAACTAATTTGGCATCAGTTAAATCTTGTTCGGATGTTGTTTTTGATGGAAGAATATACCCCCTAACATTTGAAGCTCCCAAAGCTTTAACAGCCAAATACGCAACTACCGCTGAATCTATTCCTCCACTCAAACCTAATATTACACCATTACAATTTGCATTTTGAACTTTTTCTTTTATAAACCCACATACATTTTCGATAAAAATGTTTGCATCAAAATTAGGTAAATCTATCATAATATACTCTTCCAATCACTTTATTAATGTTAAATCTCTTTTTTATCAATAATAAAATTAATGAAAATATTAAAATAACAAAAGTTTATTAAATTAAAATGATAATATAATAATATTCAAAGTAATATAAAAAACATGTAAAAAAAACCATATAAACTTAAAGAGGATGAAAAACATGGCATTTACAGACCTAGTTAAATTTAATAAAAAAAGCACAACCTTTATTTTTATTGGAGGAAAAGGAGGAGTAGGAAAAACAACCGTTTCTGCTGCTACAGCACTATGGTGTGCAAGAATGAATAAAAAAACATTAATTATTTCAACAGATCCTGCACATTCATTAGGTGATTCATTTGATAGAATTATTAAACATGTCCCAACACCAATTACACAAAATTTAGAAGCAATTGAAATTGATCCGGACAAAGCTATGGAAGAATATAAAGAAAAAATGAATCAACAACAAAAATATAACGATGCATTAAGTATGTTTTCAGATCAATTTGATATAATGAGTTCATCACCAGGTATTGATGAAGTTGCTTCATTTGAAAAATTCATGGAATATATGAATAGTGAGGAATATGATGTTGTAATTTTTGATACCGCACCAACAGGACATACATTAAGATTATTATCTTTCCCTGAAATGATGGATTCCTGGATGGGAAAATTAATTCAAACCAGAACTCAATTAGGTCAAATGGCAAATAAACTTAAAAATATTATACCTTTCATGGGTTCTGATGAAGAAAACCAAGAAGAAATGGAAGAATTAAACAGAACAAAAGAACAAATCTTAAGAGCTAGAGAAGTACTCACAGACCCTAAAAGAACTTCATTCAAAACAGTACTTATCCCAGAAGAAATGTCAATATATGAATCAAGTCGCGCAATGGATGCATTACATAAATGCAATATGAGTACTGATGGAATTATCGTTAACAAAATACAGCCAGACAACAACCATTGTGAATTTTGTAAGGCTAGACGAGAAATACAAGAAAAACGTTTAGAAACTATAAAAGAAACCTTTGGAGATCAAATTATTGCAGAAATACCGTTACAATCACATGAAGTAAGAGGTATTGACCAATTATACGAAATTTGTGATTTATTATATGGTTCAGACCCAGGTAATGGGCCTATCGCATTATAATAAACCCCATTTACTTTTTTTAAAATCAAAATAATTAAAAATAAAGAAAAAAAGAGAATTTATCTATATTGTTTTCTCTGATCCCAGATTAATTTCATGCTTTTTCTACCACCCTGTTCAGTATCAAACATATTCATATCCCTGGTTAATTCAGCCACTTTGATGCTTGCTTTGATACCGTTTTTAATTAATCTGGAACCATGAGGTTTTCTCATATGTTCAACTGCATACTGTATATCATATGCAGATATAACATCTATTCCCAAAGATTGAGCCAAATCATTGCTTGCATGTTCCGTGTGGAATCCCAATAATTTTACTGAAGGAATGGATAGTGCCCCCACTTCTATTGTTACACCCATTCCAGCACAATATATAACTCCCTGTGATGCATTCATTAAACTGATTAAATCAACATACCCATCAATTATATAAACACCTTTTCTAGTAACAAATTGACTAATAGATGTTGCTTCAAAACGATATGGAATTATTAAAATGATTTTATCCAATTTTTGAACTTCCTGTATAATTTTAGGAATATCTGAAGCTCTTGTATCTCCACCCAAGAATAAAATATAAAAATCATTAACCCCATAATGTCTGTAAATTTCATCTTTACTCATGATGGGAACTCTATTAACATATTCTGCTTGAGGATATCCTTTAATGTTAACAGTATTATGTATTCCATACATTTTTTTCAATAATTTTTGGGCATGCTTATTTGGTACTGTAATTAAATCTGCATAAGCAATCATCTCAATAGGATTATATAAATCCTGTTCAATGTGTATTTTAGGAATTTTTAATTTTTTTGCTGCAGCAATACCCTTTCTAACATCCCCTGCATTTCCACAGGTTAAGACCATATCCACATCATTAGATTTAAGAGCTTTATGAGTGCGTAGAGTATCTTGTAAGACCAATCGACCTATAGTTAAATCACTACGTTTAGTCGTGGTATTTCTTCTACCTTCCCCAATTGATAAAACTTTTGAACTATACGGACTTAATAATTTTTTAGCTCCTTCACTATGAGTTAACGATATTATATTATCATTTAATTTCTCAATAACTGGAATTAATGTTTTTGCTGGTGCTGTTTCTGCAACTACTGCTATATTCATCTACACACCCCCCTTCCTTATTGTAACAGAATAACCTATAAGTATTAATGTAATTAGGAAGAAAAGCAATACAACTAAATCCGTTGGCCCAGTTTCTATCCAGATAAATACATGTGCAAGCAATATTGCATACAATGCTACAAATATATTTCCAAGTGAACGTTGAACCATATAGATAAAGTTCATTACTGCACCCAATACAAACATTTGAATCAGCATAGCATATAATCCAAAATCAAGCAATGCAGGACCAAATATCATGGAAGTAGTTGAATGAGCATAACCTAATGTTGTCGAACCAACAATAACTCTAGGATCAGTAGATTTAAAGAAACCCATTAATGTATTATATAATAATTGTCCATTTGTACTTCCCTGCAATAATACTGCACGATCCAATACTTGTAATGTATAACCTGCCCTATAAAATAATAATTGTAAAGGACTTAAAGTCCAAGTTTGCCATTCAATGGATTTTACAGCAACATACCCAACTATTAATAACAATACAAATATGGCAGCTACAGATAAGACAATATATTTCCATTTTAAATCCATAGTATAATACAAAGTAATAAGCATACTGATAACAATAGCCATAACTGTTGTTCTATAACCTGTAAATACAAATAGGATTAATCCTACCATAAATAAGAGATAATATTTTTTATTGTTGTATTTTGCCATCAAAATATTAATTGAAGGTAAGAATATCAAGTAAGACAATAACCATATCCTAGTAGCAGCATGTGCCTTAAGATAACCACTGAATAATGGTATTCCACCCAAATACAGTAGATTTAATACCTGTAATAAAATACCCAATATAACAAGTGATAAAACAATTTTTTCAGAAAAGATTTTCTCTATTTTATTTTTATCCAGAGAAAAATCCCTATTTTTAAGTAAATAGTGTGAAAAATAAATTCCTACAAGATAAAACAACAAACCTAAAAATATTATGTAAATTGTGTTAATATTAATACCAACTAACTCTTTTAAATGGTAATGAAAAGCTATTTGTGAGAAAACAAGATAAATAACTAGCAATAAAACAAATACCACTGGTGAAAAAATATCTAATTTTTTATAATTCATAACAATCAACCATAAACTAGTTAATTAGCATTAAATAAATACTAAACTATATAATTATATCTTTCTAAACTGATATAAACATTTTATTTTAATTAAAAGTTTTTGTGAATAACATGTCAAATAAAGTACTTAAAAATAGTTTTATTTTACTAATTGGTAATCTATTGTTTAGAGTAGGAGGATATATTAATAGATTATTAATGAGTAGAATGTTAGGACCCGAAGGTTATGGATTATATGGTTTGACATTACCATTTCAGGGTATTTTCCAAATCATTTCTGCTGGAGGGTTACCCCCTGCAATATCAAAATATGTTGCCGAATACAATGCTAAAAATGAAAAAGCATTAACGCGACAGGTCATACTTACCGCAACAAAATTTATGGTATTAATGGCAATACTACTCAGCATAATATTATTATTCTCCTCAGACTTTATTGCTAACAACATTTTTCACAAACCGTTAGTTGTGTGGCCATTAAGAGCTGTTTGTTTAATTACTCCATTTAGTGTCGTTGTAGGTGCAATGAGAGGAGCTTTCCAGGGAGTATATAAAAATGAGTATACAGTTTACAATAGACTAGCAGAACAAGTGGCAACTATTGTATTTGCTTGCGTATTTGTTTATGCCGGTTTATATGCTATGGGTGCTGTTCTCGGTAGTGCTTTTGGTTTTATAGTATCCGCCATTACCGCAGTAGTATTGTATAAAAAGTACATTAGTCCATTATTTTATTCAGAGGACTCTTTGAACTTAACATTTAAAGAAGAAATGAAATTATTATGGATGTTGATTCGTTTTGCAGTACCTGTTGCAATAACTGCATTATCAGAGATGGCCATCTACGATGTTGGAACATTAGTTATTGGATATTTTATGTTGTCTACCGACGTAGGTTTTTATAATGCTGCAGATCCAATATCAAGAATTCCTTTAGTAATATCCTTGTCAGTTTCAACAGTTCTTTTACCTGCCACTGCAGAGGCATATGCTTTAAAAAATCATAAATTACTACAAGAATATGTAACTGATTGTTTAAGATATAGCATATTAACCGTATTACCTTTATGTGTTTTAATTAGTGTATTTAGTACTCCAATTATTACATTATTATTCGGTAGCGTATACACACCAGGTGCAGGTGTTTTAAGTATATTAGTTATAGGAATGTCATTTTATAGTATTTATATGATTTGTAGCAGCATATTGCAAGGAACAGGCAATCCAAGATTACCTATGATTATTTTACTATTAGGTACTGCGTTGAATGTTATTTTAAATGCAGTACTAGTTTATAACAAAGGAATTATTGGAGCTGCCATAGGAACAACTTTAACAACATTCATATTAATGGTAGTAATAATGTATTTTGTAATAAAAAATACAAAAATTTCCATCCCATGGAAAAATATTTTATTGATATTAACCGCAAACGTTATATTAACATTAGTTTGTTTAATAATTCCAAAAAGCATTATAGGATCCATAATCGGATTGATTTTAGGTAGCCTTACCTACATAATTGCATTAATAATGCTTAAAGTATTGACAAAAAGGGATTTAAACTTTTTTGCACAATATTTAAACAAAATACCTCTAATAAAAGGATATTCTGAAAAAATAGTTAAATATATTGAAAAGAAAGAATTAATATATAAAATAGAAGATTAAATCTATAAAAAGGGTGTTAACATGGCTAAAAACAGAACTGCAAAATTAAGTAGAAAAACCAAAGAAACTGATATAAAAATAGAATTAAACATTGATGGAAATGGGGAAAGCAAAATAGATACTGGATTAAAATTTTTAGACCACATGCTTGAATCTTTTAGTAAACACGGATTTTTTGATTTGAAAGTAAAAGCTATTGGAGATATCGATGTTGATGATCACCACACTGTTGAAGATACAGCTTTATTACTTGGAGAATGTTTCAAAGAAGCTTTAAAAGATAAAAAAGGAATAAACCGTATGGGTTTCAGTATAGTACCAATGGACGAATCCTTAGCACAAGTTGCTGTTGATATTAGTGGAAGGAATTACACAGTTTTTGATGCAGAATTTAAATATCAGAAAATTGGTGACATCAGCTCAGAAAATGTTAAACATTTCATGGAATCTTTTGCAAATACCAGTCTTATGAACATAAATATTAAAGCAGAAGGGGATAATGATCACCACATCTGTGAAGCTATATTTAAAGCATTAGCACGTTCACTTAACAGTGCAACCCAAATTACTCACGACCAAATATTAAGTACAAAAGGTAAATTATAATTCACCTATTACACTCTTTTTTTTATTTATAAGTATCAACTAATGATTGTCTTACCCATACAGAACCATCTTTAGCGTGAGGTGTTCTTAATACACTATCATTAGATTTTTCAATTTCACGAGCTTCATCTGCCAATTTTGCTGCGGCGGACATCAATTCATGAGAAGCTGTTACTAATGGAATATACATATCAGGTTCATTAATTTTGAAACAAGCTTCAATATTCATTTCAGATACCAATGTTGCCATATTATATGCTGCCATAGCTTTACCCATTGCATAAGGATTTTTAAAGCCGGCATTGAATACTGCCAATTCAGCAGTAATAACCAATTCAGGAAGTTCCAATGGTTCTTTATCGATAAGTAGTCCTATGACCTTATCTATAGCTGCAGTTACTAAACGTAAAGTACCCGTTATTGATAATACTTTTAAAACATCTGCATTAAATAATGCCATTTCAGTAGGATCTAAAAATTCTCTTCTTGCACCTATCATTGCATCGGCACGAATTAAAATATATCCCAACCCTTGTTCTTTCATTTTAGTTATGCCCTTTTCACCAGGTTTATCACCAATCACAATAGTCGGTATATCTATTTTGGATAATCTTTCCCTAACCATCCTTGGTTGTTTTGCATTAGGATTAGGACTTATAAAAATAAGTAAATCAGGATTAAAATAAAATATTTTTGGTAATATGTCTTCTACCTGATTTCCTGACATTTTTGCTCCAGAACTTATTGTTCTGACATCAATATCTTCCCTATCTGCCCTTTCATCCAATATTAAATCAATAACTGGTGTTGTTCCAATATTTCCAACTTTAATAATTCCAATTTTTAATACCATAATTTCACATCAATATCTTATATTATACTTTTTATTTTCCATCAATTATAGATTGTGTAAAGTTATATGCAAAGTCAGGCAAACAAGAAGTATGCGTATGTATATAACTAGCAACAGTTTTATTTTTTAGTAAACCATCATATTTTCCAGTAATACCCACACCCCGTTTCATTTCAAATGCAAAATCATTTTTATTAGAACCCGTGTATTCAACTTTTGAATAATGGAATTCATGTCCGTGATACTGTTCACCCTTTTTTTGAATAGGATTATCTTGAATTACATCCGCTATTGTATAACTTAGTCCTTGAACTTTTTTGGTTAATTCGGATTTATATGGGAAAACATTAACCATAGGCAAATTATCTATAGACTTTGTAAGATACATTAAACCTCCACATTCCGCATAAATAGGATTGTTATTTTCTGAAAAATCCTTAACTGATCTGAGCATGGATTTATTTTCAGATAATTCTTTTTTAAAAATTTCAGGATAACCTCCTCCAATATATAATGCATCAACATCAGGAATTTCATCGTCATGAATAGGACTAAAATACACTATTTCTGCATTATTTGCTTCCAATGCTTCAATATTTTCTTGATAATAAAAATTGAAAGCTTCATCGAAAGGAATTCCTATTTTTGTTTTTTCATTTGATAACTTATTTAACCATATAGGTTCATAATCTTCTATAATTGGTTGCGAATTATCCATTATTTCCAGTAACATGTCCAAATCAATATTATCTTCTATCAATTCGCCCCATTTTTCAATCAATACTTTTATACGTTCCTCTTCTACAGCAGGTATTAAACCCAAATGTCTTTGTTCCATTGTAATAGATTTATCCCTAATAATTCCGCCAATAACAGGAGTATTTGCCAATGTTTCTACTGCTTCCTTAGTTTTTAAAAAATGTTTTTGACTTTTAACATTGTTTAAAATAACTCCCTGAATATTAATTTGTTTATCTAATGCTTTGAATCCCAAAGTCATTGCTGCGGCACTTCTGACCAAACTTCGACTGTTAATAATCAAAATTACGGGAGCGTTTAATGCTTTGGCGATGGAAGAAGTTGTACCAACATCATTAACTGGACTAATTCCTTCATATAATCCCCGTACACCTTCTATTATCCCATAATCAGCATTACTTTTTTCCATACCCTGTTTAAAAGATTGCCTAATTTGTCCCTCAGACATGAAAAATGAATCCAAATTTCTTGCATTGTTTCCTGTAGCACATTTATGGTAAGATGGATCAATATAATCCGGCCCAACCTTAAATGATTGAATTTTATGTTTCTTTGATAAAGCTCTCATTATTCCTGTGGATATGGTGGTCTTCCCAACACCACTTCCTGTTCCTGACAATACTACTCTCTTCATATGATAACCTTTAGTAAATTATTACAATGCTCGTTAATAATTATATATCTTTAAAACATAACATATAATTTTTATATAGAATATTAAATACAAAAAATGATATATTAAAAAAAATTAAAAATAATATATAATATAGGATTATTTAATTCAATTTTCAGGAGATAATATGGTTAACGAACGAATAGTAGCATTATCTAACCAACTAAGAGAGGAAGGAGTGGCTGTAAGTGTTAGAAGTACTAAAACAGCATGTGATGTTTGGGATTTAATGAAAGGTTCTACTGAAATAAAGGATATGCAATATGCCCTTAAAACTGTTTATATTAAGGATACTCATGATGAACAGAAATTTGATGATATATTTGAAGAGTTATTTTCAGAACCTGAAGAAGGGGTAAAACATACTACCAAAGAACAGACGGACAGTCCCTTTGAAGATCCTGCAATAGAACAGGAAGATATTATGGGATTACCAGATTCTCAAATAAGTGAAATACCCATAGAACAAATGATTCCTCCCGAATTTAATCCTGAAGAACTACAACAAAATAAAATCCATGAAAAAGACTTACTAAAAACAGATATAAATCATTTGAATACTTTTGATGAAAGAATCGTAGATTTATGTAGAAAATTAGGTAAAAAAATTGCAAACAGCCGAGCTAGAAGAAAACGATTAATGAAATCAAACAATGTAAATATGCCACGAACTATACGTACAAATCTAAAAAATGGTGGAAAATTAATAAATATTGTTTATGCTAAGCCAAAAATTAATAAAACCAAACACATTTTTTTAAACGATGTAAGTGGTTCCTGCGATTGGATAAGTAACTGGTTTTTCTCAATAATATATGCTTCTCAACGATCATTTGATAAAATTAGATGTTTTGAATTTGATAGTAAAATAATTGAAACAACTGATGCATTAAAAACAGAATCATATGAACTTTCTTATGAAACTGCAACATTGAAAAAAATACAAAGAGGAATGATTCATGGTCAATCGGATATGGCTAATTCTTTTAAAGAATTTTTAGCCAAGGCACACCTTAATCACAGAACCACTGTTATTATATTAAGTGATTGCAGAGATTGGCAAGGAAAACGAGAAGAAGGAATTTTAGAAAGTGCAATGTTGTTAAAGGAAATTGTTACAAAAAGTTCAAAAGTTTTGATTTTTAATCCTGAACCCGAAAGTAAATGGGACACTCCGACAAGTTGTGTACGGGATTACCAAAATGTTGGTGCAAAAGTTTATGAAATAAAAGACTTAGATAATTTGGCTAAATTAATTACTAAACTATGAGGGAAAAGATATGAAATATTTTATAAGATATGGGGAAATAGGAGTAAAAAGTCCAAAAATTAGGAGAAAATTTGAAAATAAACTAATTTCAAATATCCAATGTGAATTAGAAGGTACTTTTGAAAATGATCAAGGCAGAATTACATTGATTACTGATGAAAAAGATGAAAAAGTAAGGGATGTTCTTGGAAGAGTATTTGGTATCGTATCATACAGCCCCATTAAGGAAACTGAAACAGATAAAGACAAAATTGCAGAGTTAATCAATCAGATTTTACCTGAAATTATTGAATCAGGAAAATTTAATCCGGAAAAAGATACGTTTGCAGTAAGATGTAGACGTGTTGGAAAACATGACTTTTCAAGTCAAGAAATGGCTGCATATGCAGGTTCCGTTGTTATATCTACTACGGATGCTAAAGTAAATTTATCCAATCCTGATTTTACATTATATGTGGAAGTAAGAGGAGAAAAAACATACATTTACTATGAAAAAATCAAATGTTTGGGAGGATTACCTGTAGGTAGTCAAGGAAGAGTTCTTTGCTTAATTTCAGGAGGAATAGATTCTCCAGTAGCAGCATTCCAAATGCTGAAAAGAGGATGTTCCATAACATTATTACACTGTGATAATTATCCTTTTACAGATGGTTCTGTTGAAAAAGTTCTCAAAAATGCAGATAATCTAAGAAAATATTCTTTAGGTGAAGAAGTAAAAGTTTATTCTGTAAAATTTGGACAATACTTAGAACATGCACAACAAAATGCACCTCCTCGAATGACATGCATACTGTGTAAAAGTGGAATGTATCAACTAGCATCAATATTGGCACGCAAAGAAAAGGCTAATGCTATTGTTGATGGAAGCAGTATCGGACAAGTGGCTTCACAGACGCTTAATAATATAGAAGTAACCCGATATCATTGCAGAATGCCTATATTTAGTCCTTTAATAAGTATGGATAAAATAGAAATTGAAGAAATAGCTAAAAAAATAGGTACTTATGAAGTATCCATAATTCCTGATGGAGGATGTAGTGCAGTGCCAAAATATCCTGAAACCCATGCGGACTTAGACCTTTTTAAAAATGTCGTTGATGAAATTAATCAAAAAGCGGTTTTAGAAGAAACTGCCAACAGTTTCACAAGAATAGACCTTTAGCTTATTTAAGGAATGATTCCATGAATTATAAAAAGGAATTACTGGACAATATTGATAAAATCCACACTACAGAATTAGGTATTGGAAGGATCAAAAAAAATTTGAACCTGGAAACAAATGATGTTGTTAAAATATGTGTTGAACTAATCAAGGATGAAAAAAGTATAGTGACAAAAAAAGGAAAAAATTATTACATAATCATAAATAATAAGGAATTAACAGTAAATTCTTCCAGTTTTACGATAATTACTGCTCATTTGAAAAAAAAATAAGTTAGAGGTTTTCTCTTAAAAATTGACCTAACCTTCTTGATAATGCAAGGATAGTGTATACTGGTGGTAAACCTGGTGCCTTCGGCAGAACAGAACCATCAGCAACATATAAAT
>NZ_JAEELZ010000039.1 GCF_016282985.1 Methanosphaera sp. | reverse complement strand
CACAGGAAAATACACCTTATCAGTAACAACTACCAAAGAAGGCGTAAACAACGTAACAATAGGTTACAGCGGAAGTGCCAAATATAATGCTTTCGAAACCAGTACAACATTCACAGTACTAAAAAAAGCATAAAAAAATAACACTTCTCCCCCCATCTATTTTTTTATTTTTTAGGATTTTTAACAATTTGTTGTTTTTACATCAGGTTTTCTTATTCACATCAATTATGATGGGATATGAGATAATTATTTTTTTGTGAAGAATTGACTTGTATCTGAATTAAACTATTTCCCTTCGTAGTGTAAAAATTTGGAAATACACAATTCATTAAAAGCAGATTTAAATCCATAACAAATTTTATGTAAAAAAAAATATATTAATACTTAATATTGTTTATTGCTTCTTTAAATCTGTTTAATCCATCAAGAAGCATTTCTCTAGGACAAGCTATGTTAAGTCTTAGGAAATTATCACCATTTTCACCAAACTGTACACCGGGTGATAAAAGTAAACCGCTCGTTTTATTAATATATTCTACTAATTCTTTGGATTTTAATTTCATTTTACTACAATCTAACCATAACAAATAAGTGGCATCTGAGGAAACCAATTTAACTATTGGCAATTCTTTTTTCAAAAAATCATCAACCAATAATTTGTTTTGATAAATGTATTCATTCAACTGATTTAACCATTCTTCACACTCATTGAAAGCAGAGATTGTAGCAACTATAGAAAATACATTTATATGTGATGAATCATCTATCTCCAATCTATTCCTAATTTTTTCATACATTTGTCTGTTTTTAATATGTATCACTGAACTTTGTATGCCTGCTATGTTAAAAGTCTTTGTAGGTGCCAAACAGGTGATGATTTTATCGTAATCAGTTACTATACTCTCCAAAGCTATATAGTCATTTCCAGGATCTACCAAATCACAATGAATTTCATCTGAAATTAATATAACATCATATTTTTCACATAATGATGCGATTTCTTCTAATTCTTCTTTATTCCATGTTTTTCCTACTGGTTATGAGGATTACAAAGTAACATCATAGTAACTTTATCATTAGATAATTTCTCTTCCAAGTCAGCAAAATCTATTGAATATCTTTCTCCATCATAAAGAAGTTTATTTTCAACAACTTTTCTATTGTTATCGAATATCACCTTGAAAAATATATGATAAACTGGTGTTTGTATGAGTACGCAATCATTTTCTTCAGTGAGTGCTCTTATGATGCTGGATATTGATGGCATTACCCCAACGGAAAAAAGTAAATTTTCCTTTTTCATTTTAAAATCATGTCTATTTTTCCACCAATTTATATAAGAATTAAAATATTCGTCTGGAATCACCGCATAACCAAAAATTCCATGTTGAACTCTTTTTGTCAATGCTTCAATTATCTCAGGTGCAACTTTAAAATCCATATCTGCTACCCACATAGGTAATTGTGTATCGAAATAATCCCATTTTAGTGAACTAGTATTTTTTCTATCTATAATTGTATCAAAATCATATTTCATATTTATTCCCCAAAATAAATTCAAAAAAAAAAGAATAAAAAAAGAAAGGTGTTTATATTTTTTAGTATTTTATAAAATGTTTAGTGAATATTAATAAGTTTCTACTTTTTTAAGTACTTCTCAAGAATTTCATTTATTTAAACTGTTTATTGCTTTTTTAAGTCTGTTTAATCCATCTAACAAAGTATCTTTTGGACATGCTATGTTAAGTCTTAGGAAATTATCCCCATTTTCACCAAAGTATACTCCAGGTACCATAAATAAACCAGCTGTTTCATTAATGTATTCATTTAATTGCTTGGATGGCATTTTAATTTCACTACAATCCAACCATAAAAAATATGTAGCTTCAGAAGGAACCAATTTAACAATAGACAATTCTTTCTTTAAAAATTCATCGACTATTAGTTTATTTTGATAGATATATTCATTTAATTGATTTACCCATTCTTCACATTCATTAAAAGCTGTAATTGTTGCAACTATGGTAAATACATTAACTTGTGATGAATATTCAAAGTCCAATCTGGATTGTATTCGTTCATATAACTCTTTATCATTGATATGAACAACAGAACTTTGAATTCCTGCTATGTTAAATGTTTTTGTAGGTGCTAAACAAGTTATAATATGATCTTTTTCATTAACCGTATTTTCTACAGGAGTGTAACAATTACCCGGATTTACCAAATCACAATGAATTTCATCTGATATTAAAAAAACATCATATTTTTTACATAAATGTGCAATTCTTTCAAGTTCTTCTTTATTCCATATTTTTCCAATAGGATTGTGGGGATTACAAAGAATCATCATGGTGGTGTTTTGATTAGATAATTTTTCTTCCAAGTCTTTAAAATCAATTGAATAATTGATTCCATCATATATTAGTTCATTTTCTATTACTTTCCGATTATTGTTTTGAATTACTTTGAAAAAATAATTATATACTGGTGTTTGTAGGAGTATGGATTCATTTTCTTTAGTTAATTCTCTGATAATACTGGCAATAGATGGCATTACTCCTATTGAAAATAGCAATTCCTCTTTTTCCATTTTAAAATCATGTCTTCTATCCCACCAATTTATATAAGCTTGAAAAAAATCATCAGGGATTAATGCATATCCGAATATTCCGTGCTGAACTCTTTTATCTAATTCCTGAATTATTTCAGGTGCAGTCTTAAAATCCATATCACCTAACCACATCGGTAATTGTGTATCTTGATAATCCCATTTATGTGAATTAGTATTTCTTCTATTTATAATTGTATCAAAGTCATATTTCATAATCAATCCCCACACATATAAAATTAATAGTAAATCTATTTTTTAGATTTTTTAGCTAAATATTTCTCTAATAGTTCTTTTGAATGTTCATCCGTTTCAACTTTTTCTAAGTATTCATCGAGATTTTCTTCAGTTAAGTGACTTTTAGAAACATCAGAAATTTCATCTTTACTTTCGTTATTTGATTGTTCAATTTCTAAATCTTTAATTTTGTTAACTAATTTATTTGTTTGATTCATAATATCATATCTGTAAAATATATTTAATGTGTTTAACGACTAAAAAAAGATAAAAAAGGTTATTATACCTCTTCTTCAAGAGCTTCAATATAAAAACTAACTGGTCTGAAACCATCATTACAAGATATCATTGCGGATTTTTTATTTTTCATCCACCCATCATAGATATCTTCACCACCATGTGCCAAAGTCATAACAAATGGAGAAATTGTTTCCCATGCACTATCACAGAAGTTATCGGGTTTTTCCCATCCATTGGCTATATATACTGTTCCTTCTTCCATGTCACATGCATGTTCTATCGGATTTTCATATTTTTCTATTAAATCATCATATCTTGCCTTTCGAATAACTGTAATTTTAACTTTTTTCATACAAATACCTCAAAAGTATTATTCATCCAGCCATTCTTTTAGAATACTTTCAGATTCATTACCCCGTAACCTAATACCTTTTTTCCAATTATTTTCAGGATAAGCATTTTTAAGATTATTGAATGAATCATTAACTCCAGAACCACCACTGGTTACAAATACATACATATCTTTACTATTTATGTTATTCTCTTCAATAAATGTATTTATTATTGTAGGAGCAGTATACCACCATACTGGAAAACCTATGATTATAGTATCATAGTTACTTACATCTATTTTATTTTTTATTTCAGGTCTTGATGATTTATCATTCATTTCTATTGATGAACGGCTGTTTTTGTCATTCCAGTTCAAATCTGCTGAAGTATATTTTTCTTTTGGTTCTATTTCAAAAATATCAGAATCAATTACAGTATTTAAATTTTCTGCAACTCGTTTGGTTACTCCACTTGCAGAAAAATAAGCTATTAACTTTTTTGTCATTTATATCATTCCTTATATAAGAATTAGTTATTACGTAATATTATATATATAATTTGTTAAAAAGCAAAAAAATAAAAAAAATAAAAAAAGAGAGATTTCACAAGTATAATCTTGTGAAAATTAATCGTAGAATTTTCCTAAGAATGATTTCATTCTTTCATTTGATGAAGAGAATACTTCATCAGGTGTTCCTTGTTCTACTATATATCCATCATCCATGAAAATAATATTATCTGCAACATTACGAGCAAATGTCATTTCGTGTGTAACGATAACCATTGTCATATGTTCAGCTGCCAAATCCTTAATTACTTTTAAAATTTCACCGGTTAATTCAGGATCTAATGCTGAAGTAGGTTCATCAAAGAATAAAATATCAGGATTCATTGCTAATGCCCTAGCGATTGAAACCCTTTGCTGCTGTCCACCAGATAATTCACAAGGATAAGCATCTTCTTTATCTGCCAAATCCATTTTCTTAAGTAAATTTCTAGCTTCTTCGTAAACCTCATTTTTTTCTCTTTTTTGAACCTTCAATGGCGCATGAGTAATGTTTTTCATTACTGAATGATGTGGGAATAAGTTAAAATTTTGGAATACTAATCCAAAAGTTCCATCAAAAATTATTTCACCACTATCATAAGTTTCGAGCTCTGTTATACATCTTAAAAGTGTAGATTTACCGGAACCAGAAGGTCCGATTATACATAATACTTCACCTTTATTAACTTCAAGAGAAATATCTTTTAAAACCTCATTATCGCCGAAACTTTTTTTAAGATTTTTTATTTCTAATAAACTCATGATATTCCTCCTAATCATAGTAACTTAAACGTTTCTCGAAACGTTCCATTACAAATGCAACAAATACGTTGAATACATAATAGAACACACCTGCTACTAACAATGCGCTGATTGATGCATCAGCTGCTGCAATTTGTTTTGCAACAGTAAACATTTCAGGAATTGCTATTACAAAGGATAAGGATGTATCTTTTACAAGTGTAATAACTTCATTTGTAATTGAAGGTAATACAATTTTTATAACTTGAGGTAAAATGATTATAAAAAATGTTTCAATTTTATTGTACCCTAAAACTTGGGCTGCTTCGTACTGACCTTTAGGAATTGATTCAATTCCACCCCTAAATATCTCAGCAAAATATGCTGCATAGTTAATTGAAAAAGCAATAATAACTGCTACCATCCTATACTCGGGTGATAAAGTCATTCCAAAAATATAGTAAGGTCCAAAGAACACTACAATTAACTGTAGCATCAATGGAGTACCTCTCATGATTGAAATATATATTTTCATTAACCATTGTAGAGGTTTAAATTTACTCATCCTTCCTCCAGCAATGACTAATCCTAGAGGAATGGAGAATAATAAAGTAAGTAAGAATATCTCTATTGAAGTTACCATCCCTTCACATAGTTGTGATATAACTGTACTTAGTATCATATATTATTCGCCTTTATTTTACAAAAAAAATTATTCTGTAATTAATGATTCAGGAACTCCATAATCAGCATAATTTTGTGCTATTTTTGCGATAGTTCCATCTTTTTGCATTTCATCTAAAGTAGCTTGTACTTTATCTTTTAAATCATCATTACCTAATTTAAATCCAATACCATAATCTTCAGAAGTAATGTTTTCATCTAAGATTTTGTAAGTATCTGCACCATGTTCTTTAACTTGGTATTTTGCTGTATTGTAATCCATAGCTACTGCATCACAAGCACCAGATGCTAAATCATTAAATGCTGTGTTATAATCTGCAATTTGTACTAAATTTTTGAATGTGTCAGCAATTGTTTTGTTGTCACCTTGAAGTGCACTTAATGCTGATGAATCTTTTTGAGTTTCAACTTGTTTATCTTTTAAATCTGCAAGACTGTTTATTCCAGAATCAGATTTTACAACAACTACTTGTTTGTTGTCAATGTATGGTTTTGACCATGTGTATTTATCTTTTCTATCATCAGTTATACTGAATCCATTCCAAATACAGTCAATGGTTCCTGAACTTAATTCACTGTCTTTAGCATCCCAATCGATTGGTTGAGCTTTAAAAGTCCAATTGTTTCTTTTACATACTTCTTGTGCTAATTCTAAATCAAATCCTGTATAGGATCCATTTTCTGCTTTGTATCCGTAAGGAGGGAATTCTGCATCGAATCCAACAATTAAAGTAGTGTCGTCATTTGCTGCAGATTCATCAGCACTAACTCCGGCAACTAATGCAAGAGCGAGTACTAATACTCCTACTAAAATTCCTATTTTTTTCATTTAAAAAACACCATATAATTTATATATAAATTTTTTCAATAGAATAGAAAAACTAATCTATCTAATTAATAGTTTATAACTTTATATATTTATTTATTTCATTTTTAAACACATGAATAATAATAAAAAATATTAAAAAAATATTAAAATCTATAAAAATGTATAATATTTGGATAAAAAAAGATAAATTCTTAGATAGATATATTAATAATTAATAAAATTGAAAGAAGGAATAACCATATGTCTATAAAACTAGTATCATGGAATGTAAATGGAATTAGGGCTGTAAGCAAAAAAGAAGAATTTTGGAACTGGTTTGAAAATACAGAAGCAGATATAATTAATTTTCAGGAAGTAAGAGCTGAATTAAAACAAATCCCAAAAAAACTGTTGAAAGTTGAAAATTTTACTCATCATTTTAATGAAGCTGAAAAGAAAGGTTATAGCGGTGTGGGTACTTTTTCAAAAATTGAAGCTTGTGGAATTAAAAAGGGTTTAGGTATTGAAGAACTAGATAAAGAAGGACGGGTATTACAAATAGAATACTCTGATTTCACATTATTCAATATTTATTTCCCAAATAGTGGAATGGAAGCTAAAAGATTAGACTATAAAGTGGATTTCTGTGATGCATTACTTGATATAGTTGTTGACTTAAAAAATAATGGAAAAAATGTTGTAATTACAGGAGATTATAATATTGCTCATCATCCAATTGACGTTTATAATCCTGCAAATTGTGAGGGAAAATCTGGTTATTTACCAGAAGAAAGAGATTGGTTGGATAGATTGGAAGAAGCTGGTTTTATTGACACGTTTAGATTATTTGATGAAGGAGAAAATAACTTTACCTGGTGGAGTTATAGAACTAAAGCAAGAGATAGAAATGCTGGTTGGAGATTAGATTATTTCTATGTTAACGAAGAAATGAAAGATAAAGTTAAATCAGCTACAATTCTCAACCAGGTTTATGGTTCTGATCATTGCCCTGTTACTTTAGAATTAGATTTTTAACTTTCTAAATCCTATTTTTTGTATTTTTCATCCAAACTTTCTCATTTTCATTTAATTTTTTATTATTATCAGCCATAACTCCAACTAATTCATGAGGTACATATAATTCTTCCAGATAACTCAAATCATCATCTGTCAATTTTAAATCTACACTATTTACTGCACCATCCACATGGTGTTTTTTTGTTGCTCCCACTATTGGAGAAGTAACCTTTGTTTCCAACCAACTAAGTGCAACTTCTGTCATAGATACATTATAATTACTAGCTAATTCATTTACACGTTCAATAATCAGATTATCCTGCGTACTTGTAGAATCATATTTTATTTTAGCATATGCATCTTCTTTTAATCGCTTGGATTCAGCAGTAGGTAATCTTGATAGCCTACCTGATGCAAGAGAACTATATGGAGTAAGTGCAATGTTATCTTCCAAACATAAAGGTAACATTTCCCGTTCTTCTTCACGGAAAATAAGATTATAATGACCTTGTACTGAAACAAATTCTTTAAATCCTTCCTGTTTTGCAATCATATTGGATTTAACTAATTGCCATGCAAAACAGTTAGAAATACCAATATACTTTACCAAACCATCTTCAACTAATTGATTTAATCCATCCAATACATCATATATTGGCGTGTTAAAGTCCCACATATGGTATATGTACAAATCAATATAATCAAGACCTAAATTTTCTAAACTCTTATTTGCCATCTGTTTAATATGTTCCTGACCAGAAATATTGTTTTTAATTTCTTCTTCAGTTCTAGGTAAAAACTTTGTTGCTATAACAATATCATCCCTTTCTGCATATTCATTAATAGTTTTTCCCAAATACTGTTCACTAGTTCCATTTTGATAACCAATTGCAGTATCGAAGAAATTTATTCCATTATCCAATCCATATTTAATTATTTCTTTTGATTCCTTTTCAGGTAAAGTCCAGGAATGCATACCATTATTTGGATCTCCAAAACCCATACATCCCATACATACTTTACTGACACTTAAATTTGAATTTCCTAATTTTACATACTTCATAATACCAACTTCATAATTTCCAATCTATTTCTTCAACATTATTCTCTTTTAAAAAAGTATTTGCTTGTTTAAAATGATTACATCCGAAAAAGCCGCGCCTTGCAGAGAATGGACTAGGATGAGATGTTATCAAAACCAAATGATTGGGATTGTTTAACAATTCTTTCTTTTTTTCTGCCTGTTTACCCCATAACATAAATACTATAGGCTGATCTTGTTTATTGATTTCTTTAATTACGTTATCCGTGAATTTTTGCCAACCACAATCGCTATGAGAATTTGCATTAGATTCTTCTACTGTTAAAACAGTATTTAATAGAAAGACGCCCTGTTTAGCCCATTTTTCCAGACTACCATTTTCAGGAATTTCATAAGAATATTCCTGATTAATTTCCTTAAAAATATTGGATAATGATCTAGGTATCGGATTTCCTTCGGGTGTGGAAAATGCCAATCCGTGTGCCTGGTTAGGTTCATGGTAAGGATCCTGTCCCAATATCACTACTTTAATATGAGATAAGGGAGTGTACTTAAATGCGTTGAATATATCTTCTGCATGTGGATATATAATTTTGTTTTCATATTCTTTCTCTAGAAAAACATCCATTTTTTGAAAATATAATGTATTTTGTTCTCTTTCGATAAATTTATCCCAATCATTACCTAATTTCTTATTTAACATATTATCACTTTTCAGTCACAATTTTTCCAGTCATATGTTCAATACTCATTTCAAGCACAAGTGTACGTTCAAATGCCTTAGTAATCTCATCTTCAGTGTAGTCTTCTGATGGAAAATATTTGTTTCCTAATATTCTTAGCTTATTTTTTCTTTCATTTTCATCTGTAATTTCTTTAATTTTTCCAAAGAGGATTACACTCTTAAATATGTACCACCATTGGTTTTCAACCTTTTCACCCTTATTTATTACACAAAATGATACTTTTTCATGTTTTTTAACTGAATCATACATGTGTCCTTCTAATGCTGAATGAAATATTATTTTTTCATTGGTATAAACATAATTTAAAGGAATTCCGTATGGATAATCATCATCACCTAAAACTGATAAGATACCTCTTGATTCATCCCGTAATATTTGAATACACTCATTATCAGACAATTGTTGTTTAATTCTTCTCATTTTTCTAAACATAATAATATATATGATATAAGAACTTAATTAGATTAATTAAAATTTTTAAAAGTCCAATAATTCTTTTACGTTGTCAATAATTTTTATTGGATAATTATCATAATAGGCTTCTTCATCACCCTGACCCCATGTGACTATTATCACATCCAATTCCACATTTTGTGCAGTTACAATATCTGTTTTTTTATCACCGATATAGACTATTTCTCCTTTTTTATAGTTTACATTATTTAAGATTCTATTCATTACTTCCGGATTTGGTTTAAATCCACCTTCAGGAGTATAACCAATAACATATTTAAAATTGATTTCCGGAAATAGTTTTTCTGTATAATACTCCAATTGTTCCTGACTACGGTTTGAACATATTGCCACTTCATTTCCTCGTTTGATTAATTCTTTTAAAACTTCGTTAATTCCATCATAAGGCAATGTATATTCTTTTTCACTTTCTTCATAGATTTTAGAATATAATTTAAGTACTTGCATATCCTCTGTCATGCTATTTATAAAATCAGAATAATCTATTTGATCAAGAGATTCATAAGTATATTCTGGCAAATTATTCTGTTTTAATGCTTTGTTATATGCTATTACAGAATCGTAAAATGTATTAACTAATGTTCCATCAAAATCAAAAATGTAAAATTTCTTCATAAATATATATTTGAAAAAAAGATTTAATAATTATACTCATTGAAAAAAAAAATAATAAAAAAAGAATGAATTTAAAGATTTACCTTTCAGAATATAATAATCCCATAGCTCTTTTTGAGAAAAATAACATATATACTCCAAAGATACTTATTACTATGGATGTTATTACATTTGAATGCAAATACCATAAGATGGTTAAAACAACCAATAGACTTATGATAATTACGCTGAAAACTGTTAAAGTGGTTAATAGTACTTTTTCAAAACCTATTGTGTGCATATCATTTAATGTGCCAAAAACGTTTAAAGCATTTGTTAATTTTCCAGTTTTTGCTAATCTACATTCAGCCATTGTTGTAGCTAAAAAGAATATTATTGATATGATTAATCCAAGTATAGGCATGATCCATAATTGCAAAATAACCCCTAAAAAGAAAGACAATAATGTTGGTACTATAAAATAAAATATATTTACTACCAGTATCTTCCTCGAATTTTTTAATTGGTTTGAAAATTTGAAATTGGGAGTATTTCCGCTTTGATATATGCTTTCCTTTAGAATATCTAATGAATATCCCTGTGTTAATAAAAACAACACTAAAGAAATTAACAATACACCTGCAATCAATAGCAGTTTAATCCAGTTATTTGCTGAAATTTCAAATGATTCAAGATTAAAAGCAACTACTGTAAGCATTCCCATAAATATAGCCGAAACCATGAAAATCCATGATGATTTGATACTTTTAGTAGGATATAATATTGAATCTATAATATATCACTTATTTCCATATATTCACATCAATACTTGATTAAAAATAATTTACTCATGAAAATATTTAAACTTAACTATATCCCATATTAAAAATAACTATCCAATGACGATATTTTAATTGATTTCTTTTTATTTGAAGAAGAATAACCGCCTATTTTACTTGGATAATGATTATATTTGATTCTATAGTTAAGATTATCTAAATTATTTTGATTTAGAACACTTTTTAATATTTCTGAGGACTCATCCAATGTTAAATGTAGATATTTTTCATCAAATTCCTGATAAATCAAAGAAATTATAAAAAACATCTCCTCAAAATCATATTCGTATTTTAATTTTCTCAAAGTATTAAATGTACTTTCCTCTATTGGATTATAAAAATCATAATAAACATCATCTATGAACAACATGTTAAGATTTATAAAGAATAACTTTAATTCAAGACGTAAAAACTCCTCAATATCCTGAAGATTTGAATATAATTGAGATTGTAGCTTAATTGAATCAATCAGTTGATTATGTTTTTTTAAATTTATTGCTTTTTCTATATGTTGGTTTAAAAAATCAAGTGTTATCTCATTTATGGATGTTTTTTCACTACTAGCAAAAAATTCCTCAAATTCTTCATAAACATAATTTTTCAGATATTTATTATGATACAAAATTGTTTTACAATCTTCTTTAAACTGAAATCCTAATTCTGTTATTTTAGGAACTTTTGATTTTATTTTAGTTAAGGAAATATTCGATTTTATTCTTTCTATCAGTTCCGTTTTATTACCGGATTGTTTTATATTATTTTTCAGCAATATGTTTTTTAATTCTGAAACACTAAATTCCTGTCCTTCTTCAGACCAGCTAGACTCTAAAACATCATACGTAATATAACCTTTTTTATACATAAATTGCCTTAAATCAATATTCGAGATATTATAATTATCGGCAGCCATGTTGAAAATTGAATAATAATTTTTTATATTCAAATTGTCTATAATATAACATATAGCTAATGAAATTAAGTACTCCTCATTAAACTCATCTTTTTTCTCTATTATATTATTTAATGAATATTTATAAGATAATGTTTCGGTTAAAACATCATGATAAAGATATTTATTTTTATTTTTTACATTCACATCGTTAAAAATATCATAACCACAACTTACACAGTATCTACGAGAATAATCCAATTCCTCATTACAGTAAGGACATGGATTTTTAATAGAATCATCTTTTTCTTTAGTATTATGAAGATTTGAAACTAAATACTTTAAACGTAGAGGTATGGATTGTTTACGAATTGTACTTCTTGTTAAATCTATGAATAATTGTTGTTTAATCTTTTTTATTTCATTAAGTGTTACCAGACCTTCATTTACATAATCCATAAAGATATCTGCTAAATCCGATGAAAACAATTCTTTAATTTCCAAATTAACAGATGGTAAATTTTCTCTTAAAAGCAATAATCTTCTTTCTATTTCAAGATCACGCCTGGTTAATATATTAACTATATTTTCAAAATAATCTTTATTAAAAATATCCTTGGATTCTAAGGTTACTTTCTCTTTTTCATGCCCAGATATTGCATAATGCACTTCAAAAGTTTCATTATTTTCAATATTAAAAAGTAATGAAGCACAAAGATCCAAATCATATAAATTTGTTAAATTTAGGAAAACATCCCTATTTAGTTGAGAATTCTTAGGAACAATATTTTCTATATCAATATTAAAATTTATGGCACTGACAACTAATGTGTCATTTACTTTTTCAGCATAACCATAATTAACTAATGCAGTAACTACTATTTTATTTGGTTCATGAATACTTATCACATAACCTTCTTCAAGAATACGTGATAATTCTTTATTAAATAACTTATTTCCTCTAAAGGAAGGTAATATATAAATGTTTGTTAAAAGCAGATGAGAATCATTTATAATGGTATATGTACTAAAACCAGCTACTTTTTCCTTAAATCTTATTTCATTAAAAATATTACAATTATCAACATTTAAAACATAATTTTCTTCGATCATAGAATCATAAATACTTCCATAATTAGTTTTTAATATATCTTCAAGGATTAATTTCTTATCATTTTGATAAATAGAAAAAATTTTTAAATGTTTACTTGTATTGTAATTCATGAAACCATTTCCCAAAAATAGTTTTTTCTATTATTATATTAAATTATTTAAAATAAATAAATTTGAGTGGCCGACAAAATTCTGATTTTTTCATTGAATGATAAATGAAAATTTTATATCAGGATTTTCTCGATGCAAATTATTTGCAAAATTTTTTAAAGAATTACTTTCTTCCACGTTATTTTTTTATCATGTTTTCTAGTCT
>NZ_JAEELZ010000038.1 GCF_016282985.1 Methanosphaera sp. | reverse complement strand
CATATTATGTTCTTTAGCTAATTGCCTGAATACATCTCCCGCCGAAATATATGGAATATTCAAATATTCTGATAAATTTTTTGCTGCTGTTGATGTTCCAGTACCTGCGAGTCCACCGATAGTAATAATCATAATGATCTTGCCTCTTCTTTTAATAATTGTTTAGTACAGTTTGTACAGTACATTCCACCGTAAGGTCTGTTTGGTCTTCTTTGATTTTTAGATAATTTTCTAATTTCATATGGTCTTCCACGTGGTACTGCATCTAATACTTTTCCACATTTAGCACATACGTGTTTAGAAGGTTTTTTCTTACTGTAGTGTACAACTCTTCTTCCACCAGGAACTCTTTTTTCTCTTCTTTTGAATGTTCCTGTTCTAAATCTAGGTGCAGACATTATATTCCTCCTATCAATTTATTAATTATTAAGTAAATGTATTTTCCCTTATACTCTTAATAATTTTATTCAATATTATTTTTATTTTTGATAACATAAAATATTATCTTTTAGAATTACATTGCTTTTAATCCAAATATTCTTCTGAATACAAAGCTCATAGCAAATGATGAGAGTATGTACCATCCGAAGAAGTTTATTGTTAATGGATTTGATTGTGTCCAAAATATGTTCCATATTGGAATTAATAATAAATAATATTGACTAGAAGCAATGTTAATTATTACATGACTAATTGCATGATTTCCAATCATTCCATAATAAATTATCATAATTGGGATAATTGTAATGAATGATGGTTTCATTTGCATCATCATCAATTCTTTATTTTTAGGCATTAATTCCATTTGTTTCTTTTGAACTTTAGCTAATGCTTTAGGATCACCTGACTTTTGTGCTTCCCGAGCCTCAACTTGTAATTCTTTCATTTCCGCTTGAAGTTCCGCCATCCTATCATAATCAATTAATAATTTTTGCAATAACACAATAAAGAATGCAATTATTGTTGCAATAATAAATATTGTGAATATTGGATTGGATGGTGTAGGATCCAAACTAATTAATGGATTAAGTAAGAAATCTAAATAACTCATTTTTCAATCCTCTAGGATAAAATATCAACTATTTCAGATACTGCTTTTTCTAATCCATCATCATTATTTTGTACCATAGCTACTGTAGCACCAGTTTGAACTGCATAACTCATTGCTGTTGCTCTGGACATAGCTTGATGTAAATCTATTTCATCAGTATATTCCATGTCACGTACACGAGTTGGATCATTCATTCTTCTGTACATAATTTCACTAGGTTCTGCTTCGATTAAAATAAACTGCGTTGGTTTTAGTTCATCTAATACCCATATTGGTAAACCCGGTAAAAATCCTTTTGGAGTTTTAATAGTACAATGTGTATCAATGATAACATCATCATTTTCAGCCATTTCATGAATTTTTACAGCTGCTTGTTGTTGCACTTCTTTTTGAATTTCAGGATTTAATTTTCTCATGTCATCACGAGATTCAACTAATCCTTTTTCTTGTGCAATATCAAACATGATATTTCCATAATTGATGTTGACATAGTCAATTTCTTCTAATACTTTGTTTAATACTGTTGTACTACCAGTACCAGGTATTCCTGCAAGTACTACTATGTTCATTATAATCACTTCAAATATAATTTAAATAAATTTTTAATAATTATTAAAAGCAGAAATAATTTATATTTCTACTTTTTTAATAATCTTATTCGTCACCTAAGAATCTTCTTAACATTGGGTTTACATCCATAAGTTGTTCTTTAGCGATTTCTTCGTATAATCTGTAAACAACACCTACAGTAAGTAATACCCCAGTACCTCCACCTAATGCACCGGTAAGGTCTGCAACAAATGCGAGTAAACCTACAAATGCACCACCGAGGACTGTAATCGTTGGAATGTATTTATCCATTATTCGTCTAAATTGAACTTTACTACTTCTAAATCCAGGTACTTGCACACCCATCTTAGACAATTGCTGTGAAACTTGTTTAGAACCAATTCCACTGATTTCAACCCATAGTAAAGCAAATAGAATAGATAAAGATATAAATACTATTGCATAAATTAAAACCTTCAAAGGATCTGTGAACAAAACAGAAATATTTGAAGGAGTACTTAAGTAATATGCAATACCACTAATTGCTTGACCTTGTGATACTTCTCCTAAAATTGGGAATCCTACTGATTGGAACAAACCTGCAAATAATTGTATGTTTAAGAATAATGCACTTACTAAAATTACAGGCATGTTACTAGCATACACAAATTTAAGAGGATATTTTGATCTTGCTCCTTTAACTCCACCATAAGATAATGGAATTTCAACTCTCATACTTTCTGCATATACTACAACCAAGAATACTATAATTGTAGCTATTACAGGAATTAATAAACCGAAGTTTGGTTGTCCGGTCATTAATGAATAGATAAATCCAGGTATCCTACCTGCAGGAGCTGATGATGCTGCAGTTGGAAGGAAATTTAATGAACCCACAAGAATAGTTTGGGCTACACCTGCGGCAATGAATAATCCGATACCACTACCAAATCCCCATTTACTTACAACTTCATCCATATAAATTATTAATATACCACCAAGAACCATTTGTAATATAAGTATTAATGTATATTCTCCACTTATAGGAGGTAAAGAACCTGTTATTACAAGTACTGCTCCTTCAAATAAAGTGAAAATTATAGCTAGTAATTTCTGAGTTCCTTGGAATGCAGCTTTATCTTCTGTTGAAGATAAATCTAAATCTATCAGTTTACCCCCAACCAATAACTGCATAACAATTGATGCAGTAACTATTGGACCTATACCTAAAGTTAATATAGAACCAAAGCTACCTGCCATAACTGATCTTAACTGTGCGAATTGATCCACAGCCGTAGGGCTTAGACCAAATAATGATACTTCAGCTAAAACGAAGTATAATACTAAAATTATTCCTGTCCATTTAAGTTTCTCTTTAAACCCAAGTCTTTTTTCAGGATTAGCAACTTGTGGTAAAAGGGAATAAAATGGTTTTATAACATCTAGTGATGACATATTTACTCCCATGAAAAGTATAATTTAATTATACCCTTAAATTTATTTATATAATTTCTGCTATACCGCCTACTTCTTCAATTTTAGCGATAGCACTTTGTGAGAATTTAGGTGATTTAATAACCATTGCAGTAGATAATGAACCTTTTGCTAATACTTTGTTGTAACCTAATTCAGTTACATCCAATACAATTTGTCCATCTTCTTTTACAGCTATTTCATCAGCTAAATATTTTTCAATATTGTTATCAATATCTAAAAGATTGATAGGTTTAAATTCTTGAATAGTTTTTGTTGGACGTGAAAAACCATATTTACCAAAGTGTTTAGGATCGTTGATAACCATCCAAGTTTTGTGGTGTTTGTTTAAACCTGCGTTTCCACGACCTCCGCGGTGTCCTGCACCTCGGCGTTTTTTAGTACATCCTCCACCTACAGATCTTGAACCTCGGAGTTTTCTGATTTTTTTAGTTTTTCTTATCATTCATAACACCTACAAATTTAAATCATTTTTTCAAGTAATTCATTGATATTTTCAGATCTGTAACCAAGTGAACCTCCTTCTGTGAAAGGTGTTCTTGTGTTTTCGTAACCTTTTTTAGGAGGTGCTAAACGGAATATTGGTTTTAAACCAGATTCTTTAAGAGTTGTTTCACCGTTAAGAATTGCTACTGCTAAGTCATCTACTGATGCATAGTCAGTGTTTTCTTTAACGTATTCATCTGTTACTCTTTTATTACCTGGAAGTCTTGCTCTTTCAGAAACTAATTTTTTGAAAGTTTCTTCAGAAACTTCTCCCCAAGTAATGTAATCTTTTGCTTTTTGTAACATTCCTTTGTAACTTGGTGTGTCTGGAATTACAACTGTATGACTAATTCTTGTAAGATTGAGCATATCAAGTGTATCTGCAATGTTTTTTCTAATTCCAGTTCTTCCACGAATTCTTATAACTGCGTACATAATAAAAACCTCATTTAATCAATTACTCCAAGAGCTTTGAGTTCTTGTTCACTTGATTTTACACTAGATAATGCTTTAAGAGCATCAAATACTGCACCTGCAAAGTTAATGGTTGTTTGTGTTTGACCACTGGTCATACTCCATACATCAGCAATACCTGCTAATGAAAGGATAGTTTTACCAACATTACCAATTGCAAGTCCTACTCCTGCTGGTGCTGGAATAAGTGTTGCTTTTACACTACTCATTTTACCTTCTACTTTGTAAGGTACTGTGTGTCTTCTTCCACAACCGCAACCCCAGTCACCGCATCCTCTTCGGACTTTAATAAGGTTGTATTTTGCATCATCTACAGCTTTTCTGATAGCAGGACCTACTTCTTGTGATTTACCTTGACCTAATCCTACATATCCATTTTTATTTCCAACTGCTACAATTACTCTAAAGTTAACTTTTCTACCAGATTTGTGCATTCTTTGAACAAGGTTAACATCCATAACTTCTTCTTCAAGATCTGGTAATAGTGCGTCAACAATTTCTAATTCCATTATAGGAAGACCTTTGTCTAATATTTGATCAATATCAGTTATTTCGCCTTCTTTAACTTTTCTACCAAGTTCTGTTTTTGGTTCCCATGCTTCAACATTGAACTTGTTAGTAGAATTCTTGTTGTTTGATCTATTTGATCTTTTGCTCATTGTGTTGCCTCATCTATTTTATTTTTAACGCTTTCGAAATGATCTGGTATTTCTTCAGGAGATAATCCACATCTTATGTAATTTGCGAATTTTGCATTTTTCTCTTCTTCATCCATATTTTCTGCATATTGTGCAATGTGTTCCCCTCTGATTCTTGAATCATCAGGTAAAATGGATTCATTGTGTGGTATGTATAATCCTGCATCTAAAGCTCCTTTAAGTACTGCATAAATTTTAGTACCTCTGATTGCTGGTTGTAATCCGATATCTAAGATTGTTTCATCATAGTCTTCACTAAGTGCTCTTTTACCGAATAAGTAACCAGTTAAGTAAGCTGCAGATGTGTTTTTACCATTACCTAACCAACCAAATTCTTTTAATTGTTTTGATGTTGCTGAAACTAATGTTTCATCCCCGTTTTCACCAATTTTAACTAATTGAGCTATGGTATGATTGGAGGTAATTCTGACAACCATTCTAGTTTTATCAAGGTCAACTAATTTGTATCTTTTGTTGTAATTAGTTTTACCTTCTCTTCTTCTTTTGAATTGTACTTTATATGTTGCTCCACGTGCCATAATCTATTCCCCCGTTTGTTTAAGCATTCCGTGGTCTTTTGCATAAGTTTTCATGTATGATTTACTTCTAAATGCTCCACCTTTTGCCATATTGTATAATTTACGGTATGTTGTTCTATCGATTTCATCGTTAGCACGCATGTCTTTGAGAACAACTCTTAAAGAACGAATGGTACTCATCCATGCTTCTTTCTTAGGAGTTCTTGCTTTTTTAGCCCCTTTGATACTACCATGGCCTCTTCTTCTACCTTTTTTCTTTTGTTCAGCATTATGTTTTGCTCTGTAACTGCTTATACCATTAACAGGTTTAGCTTTAATAACTCCGTCATTAATCAAAGCTTTAATACTGTTTCTTGTGATTGCTCTGGATACTTCTTCCATATGTTCTGGATCAATCCAAACCCTGTTAACTCCTACTTTAAGTATTTTTGCAGCTAATTTTTTCTGTGTGGTAAGATTCATGAAAATCCTCCTATATATAAAATAACTATTAAGATTTAATCATAATGTATTCAAAAATGAACCATTACTATTGTTTTAATCTTAATTTAATAGTTTTACCCCGTTTTCTTTAGCTATTGCTACAATTAACTGTCTTTTTCTTTTTCCTACTGTTGCTGCAATTCTTGCTGCATCAGTTTCAGGATTTAAAGCTTTGATTTGTTCGACATTTTCTACTAATACATCTTTAAAACCTGAAGGATGTAATCCTCTAGTGTTTTTTGGACATCTATATCCAACTCTAGCCATTGCAGGTTTTCTTGCTTGGTATCGTCGTCTTTTACTTAGTTTACCTCTAGGTCTACGGTAACTGTCACCAAGTTTTTTGTATCTCCAATATTCTTGTCTTTTGAAAGTTGGTTTTCTAGCCATAATAACTACCTCTTATAATTATTTATTCTAATTCTTCCTGTCTTTTATCCACTAAATAAATACCGTCTTGGAATATACGAGGATCACGTCTTTTAATTTTGGTAGCTTGTTCAATGTTAGCCATTGTTTGACCAACATGTTCTTTGTTAATACCAGTAATAGTTACATCGTCACCTTTAACTTGAACTTTTACATCGTCACCAATAATTTTTGCTTCACGTGGACTTCTTTCCCCAAGGAAGTTATCGATAGTTATTTTTTTACCTTGAACTTTCACGGTCATTGGAAAGTGAGCATAGACGATTTTCATTTTGTAAGTAAAACCATGTTTTACACCATAAATCATGTTTGAAATGTGTGATTTAATAGTTCCTACCATAGCTTTATCTTTTTTGTTTGGGAATGCTACAAATATTGTAACATTTTCATCATCTTTTGTTACGGTAATATTGTTATGGTTGAAGTTTCTCTTAATTTCTCCACCGTTACCTTTTACAGTAACATCATTGTTTGCTTCAACTGTTACTGTAACATCTTCAGGAACAGGGATTATCTCTGTTATATTTGCTAATTTAACCATTTTTTCACCTAATATACATAAACTAATAATCTTCCACCAATTCCAGCTTCTTTAGCTTCATGATGGGTCATTACACCTTGAGGTGTAGTTACGATGAGAATACCGAAGTTTTTAGCTGGTAAATATCTTTTCTCAAAATCTTCGAATTCATCGTTTTTTACAGCATGACGAGGTTTGATAACACCACATTTGTTAATGTTACCTTCTAATTCAACATTGAATATTCCAGCTTTACCGTCATCTACTAATTCAAAATTTCCGATATAATTTTCCTTTTGCATTACACTTAAAACATGACCAATGAGTTTAGATGCTGGTCTGATTGTTGCAGTAGCATTACCTTGTAACTCATTGTTTCTGATGTTTGTTAAAGCATCTGCAAGAGGGTCCATAAGAGACATTCTATAAACACTCCTGTTTAGTTGTATTTTTTAAATCCGATTTTTGGAGCTATTTCTCTGAAGCATTGACGGCAAAGATTTAAACCGTATCTTCTTACTATTGCTGAGTGATCTCCACATCGACTACATTTTCTTGCTGCTTTTCCGTATTTTCTTGGCACAATAATCACCTTTCTATTCGATAGTAACTTGGAATTTTTCTTTCATTAATTCCATTGATTCTTCTTTTGTAACTCTTTGTGCTTTTGGTATTTTTTTAGGTCTGATTCTTCTTTCTTTAATTCTGTGACCAGGTTTTTGGAAAGTTACAGAAACATCCATACCAAAGATTCCAATATCAGGATCATATCTTACGCCAGGAATATCAATGTGTTCTCTGATACCGAAGGATACGTTACCTTCTTTATCAAATTGAGAAGCTTTAATTCTATTTTCTAATCCTGCTAATACCATAGATATGATTTTTTCAGCTTTTTCTCCTCTTAAAGTAACTTTACATGCAATTGGTTGTTTTTTACGGATACCGAATTCAGGGTTTGTTACTTTTGAGTATGTTCTTACAGGAGTTTGATCTACAAGAGATTCAATTAATGCTTCAGCTCTTGTTAATTTTTCTCCACCTTCACCAACACCAATGTTGATTGTTGCTTTTGCAATGTAAGGTTTTTCCATCACATTCATGATTAGTCATCTCCTAATAATGATATGACTGGTTTATCTGTACCTACAACAAATACGTATTTTGCTAAGGTTAAGAATGAACCTTCTTCAGTTTCAATTAATACTGTGTTTGATTTTGAAGATTTTGTGATGTTAATTTCATCGATTTTACCTAATTCACCAGTGTGTTTACCACCAGTAATTAATGCTAATGAACCTACTTCAAATTTAATTGAGTCGGATATTTTCTGTTCTGGTACGTTTAATAATAATACATCACTTGTTTTGTAATCATCTTCATCGAGAATTACGTTTCTACCATCATGTAAGTTTAATTGAGTTTTTCCACCTTTAATTGTGGTTTTGTTTTCAATACTTACTAATTTGAATGTAGAATCTTTTTCATCGATTTCTTTAAGTACTAATCTTCCTTTGTGGTCAGGTATTAAACGGTAGTATTTATTGATTTTTGGTATTGAAATAACATCCATGAAACCTACAGGGAATCTGTGGTCTTTTCTTGGAGTTCCATCAACTAATACTTCACCATTGTTCAAGATAATTTTTGCTTCACGTGCATTTGCAGCTAAGCCTAAAATATCTCTTAATATCATTACTAAAGGTAATGATTTATCTAAAGCATGTGGTCCTGCACTTGTTTTAGTTGTCCATGTTTCTTCTTTTTTATGGATAGGCCACATTTTAGGTGCTTTAAATCTTTTTAAGTGTTTTCTTGATCCCATATTTGCCATGATTATACCTTCCTATTTAATGCACTGTTTCTTCTTTCATCATCTAAATAAAGATCTGTAATTACTAAGTTTGATGGGTGAATTGGTTGGTATAATTTTGAACCGTCTTGTTTTTGGCTGGATGCACCATCTACAAGTACACGGTAATTTTTAAGATCTACACCTTCAACTTTTCCTTCAGTTCCTTTAAAGTCACCACGTACAATTTCAACTTCATCTCCTTTTCTTACTGGGAATGATCTTTTGTTGAATTCTTTTCTTAAATCATCAGAAAGATGTACGCTCATTGAGTTATGACGTTTATGTAGTGGAGCTGTATATAACGCTTTACGTTGTTTTCTTGGTTGTTTTGACATATTTTCACCCTTATACAATTATACTTGCAGCACTACCTATTGCAGGCCAAAGATCTGCAGCTTCTTTTGCTATAGGACCTCTGATTTCTGAACCTTTGAGTACACCATCTTCTGTAATAATTACAGCTGCATTGTCTTCAAATTTAACTCTGAGACCATCTGCACGTCTGTATTCTTTTTTCTGGCGAACTACAACTGCTGTTGTTACTTCTCTTCTCATGTCAGCTGTTCCTTTTTTAACGGAAATAACTACCATGTCACCTACACCTGCGGTTGCAAGTCTTCTTCTAACTCCTTTAAATCCTTTTACAGAAATTATTTCAACTTCACGTGCTCCGGTATTGTCTACACATTTAAGTCTAGCACCGATAGGAAGTGATTTGGAGACTTTTGATGTTAATGCTTTCATATTATCTATTCTCCTTCTTTAACTTCTACTAGCACAAAGTGTTTAGTTTTACTTAATTGTCTGCATTCTGCGATTTTAACAGAATCCCCTATTTTAACATCCATACAATCTGGTTTGTGTGCTTGTATTTTTGAATTTCTTTTTTCGTATCTTTCGAATTTTTTAATAAACTTATAGAAACTTCTTTCTACAGTAATTGTACGATCTGCCTTATCACTAGTAACTGTTCCTTCTATAATTTGACCTCTTACAGAGAGTTCACCGTGAAATGGACAGTTAGGATCGTGACATTCGTTTTCTGGTTGTTTAACATTAATGCCTACCATAGTTTCACCTAATTTTTTTAAATTTCTTTTTTATCCGGTCTTCAGGGCGGGCTAAAATAACTTTTCCATCAATAGAAACTTTATCACCTTCAGGTAATGTAAACAATAATGTTACATTAGCTTTTGGGATAATTTTCTCTTCGTTACCCGTATCTATTTTTATAGTATTACGAGTTTCGTCAATAATTATTCCTTGTATTCCAATTAATCCTTCATGATTACTGTCTATAACCTCAACAGATAATCCAATGAATTCATGTCGAAATACGTTTTGTGGAGTTATCATAATAAAACTTCACATAATGAATTTTTATTCCCTGTTCAATATTCTGTAAATATTGAAATTTCATCTGAATCTTCTAGATTAATCTATTTTATTTCTATTGTATCTGATGAAAAACCCATACCTGCTAGTACTTCTTTAACTTTACGTTTGTGATCTCCTTGCAATTCAATTTGACCTTTCTTAGCAGTTCCACCACAAGCACATTTAGACTTAAGAGTCTTTGTTAATTCACGTATATCTATATCATGTTCATCAATACCTTCGACAATAGTCATAAGTTTACCAAATCTACGACGTACAGTATATACTTTAACTTTTTGTACTTCACGTGCTATTTCTTCACATACACATAGATCTTCTGGAAGACCGCATATTTCACAGATTTTCATCTCTATTCTTATTCTCCCTGTTGTTTATTTTCATTCATTATAGTAAGAACACGGGCAATAGTTCTTCTAGTTTCTCTAATTTTACCAGGGTTATCAACACCAGCTACTGCACCTTTACCAACTAATGTATCATATTCAGCATGAAGTTCATTAAGTTTAGCTTGCATATCTGATGGACTTAATTCCCTAATTTCTTTACTTCTTAAAATAACCATAAGTATTCCTCGTTATTCTTTAAGATCAATGCCTTTTCTATTCATTTGATTTTTGTAATTTTAAATGAATTTTTTCAACTTTTTCCTTTAATTCACTAAATTTTGAAGAGTCTAAAAAGGATATTTCTTCTTTTTCATGTAAAGAGTTAACAATATCTTTTTCTTCTTGAGTTATTTTTTCAATGTCATCTTTAATTTTAGGAATTATTTCTTCTTCAAATTTTTTAATATGACTTTCTAAAAAACTTGAGTTTTCTTCTTCTTCAGTGATTTCTTCAAGTTCAGCTTCTTCTGAAAGTTCTTCTAATATGTCTTCACCAGTGATTTCTTCTTGAATTTCAGTTGCTGCTACTTCTTCAACTACAGGAGTTTCTTCTGCAACTACATCAACTGCTTCAGGTTCACTAATTTCAACATTATCAGGTAAAATTACTTCAGGAGGCATAATTCTTACGTAAATTCCAAGTACACCAGGTTTTAAAGTAACTGTTGCAAATCCTTCTTTAACGTGTTTAGTTGAAGGTTCTCCACATTTTTTAATGTATCCGTCGTGGAATTTTGCACAAGCGGATCTTGATCCTCTTATTTTACCGGAAATTGTAATTTCTACACCTTGAGCACCAGCATTCATGATTCTTCTAATGTTTGCGTATGCTACTCTTCTGAATTGCATTCCTCTTTGTAACATTGACACACATTTGTGAGCCATGATTCTAGGATTTAACTCAGGAACTTTTACTTCTTTAACTTCAACTTGTGGGTTTTCTAAATCAAAGTTGTTTTGAAGAGTTTTGGTAATTGATCTTACAGTTTTTCCACCTCTACCGATAACCATACCTGGTTTTTCAGCATAAACAATAACCATTGTTCCAACAGGTGTAACTTGAATATCCATTCCACCATAACCTGCTCTTTCGAGTTTAGTTTCAAGATATTCATCAATACGTGTTCTTCTTAATCCTTCTTTAACGAAATCTTTTTCAATCATTTGTACTTAGGCCTCCCCCAATACGATTTGAATATGTGTTGTAGGTGTATTTGAAGGGCTAGCTCTACCAAATGCTCTTGGAGTCCAACCTCTTATGATAACCCCTCTGTTAGCTGATGCGTGAACTAATTTAAGGTTTTCTACATCTAACTCTTCGTTTTCTGCGTTTGCTTCAGCATTTTCTAATACTTTTAATATAGCTGCTGCTGCTTTAACTGGGTATCTACCAGATGGCCAACCTTTTAAATCACTTCTGTGACCAACTTTTTTGTTATGTCTTTTGAAAGGTACTACTGTTTTTTTCTCAATAACATCTTCTAAAAATGCTTTAGCATCTTCTAAGTACATGTTACGAATAGTTCTACAAATTTCCACGGAATGTTTTGGAGAAATTTTTAAACTGTGACCTGATGCTTTTGCAATTTTCTCATCTGGTTTAGCTTGATATGAGTAAGTATTTTTCTTTGCCATATAAATTTCTCCTATCTATTTAAGTGGTACAAACATTGATGATCTTGTAGCACCCATACCAGGGTCTCCGTGTTGTACTCTACTACGTGTTTGTGCGAATTCTCCGAAGTAACATCCGATCATTTCTGGTTTAATGGTTACTTCAACAAATTCTCTACCATTGTAGATACCAAATGTGTATCCTACCATGTTAGGAAGTACAATCATATCACGACAATGTGTTTTGATAACTTCTGGTCTTCCATTATTGTTTTCAATGTCAACTTTTTCCATTTTAGCAAGAACTTTTTCTTGTCTTGGTAAAAATCCTCTTTTCAAGGATCTTCTTTGTCTTGAAGGTAATAATTCTATTACTTCTTCTAAGGACATTGCTTGAAGTTCTTCAAGTGTGTATCCTCTAAATTTAAAAATCTTACGAGCCAATTAAGTGCCTCCTTCTATCGTCTTTTACCTGTACGTTTAGCTGCTATGGAACCAACTTTTCTACCTGCAGGTGCATGTCTTGAGATAGTAGTAGGTCTTCCTGGATGTTGTCTGTTACCTCCACCGTGTGGGTGGTCTACTGCGTTCATTGCAACACCTCTAACAGTCATCATTTTCTTACCTTTTGCTTTAAGTGCATGATATCTGTTACCAGCTTTAAGGAATGGTTTATCTTTTCTTCCTCCACCTGCAACTACACCAATAGTTGCTCTACTTCTTGGGTTAAATGCTTTTAATTCACCGGAAGGTAATTCAATCATTGATTTACCTACATCGTGGGTAATTAATGAAGCGTATGTTCCAGAAGAACGGACGAATTTTCCACCGTCTCCAGGGTTTTTCTCAATATTAAATACTGGAGTACCTTCAGGAATTTCACTTAATGGTAATGTGTTTCCTGGTTCAATTGAAGCAGAAATACCACATTCGATTTCATCATCTATTGCAATACTTTCTGGTGCAAGAACTAATTTTTCTTCACCATTTTCGAATTTTACAATTGCGACAGGTGCTGAACGTCCTGGATCATGTATAATATCAGTTACTAATCCTTTAAGACTTCCTTCTTTTTCAAGTGCATCATATGAACGGTATGATACTTTTCCTCTGAATCTGTGTGATGAACTACGATATGTTGGAGTTCCTCGACCTCTTCTTTGAATAATTAATCGATGTCCCATAATCAATCCTCCTAATTATAAATTACTTAGAAGACTCCTAATTTTACTGCGATATCTTCTGCAGCTTCAGCTTCTTCTAATTCAATTGTTGCAACTTTTTCTCCTCTAGGAGTAATATGAGTATTTACTGCAAGAACTTTTGCATCGTATAACTCTTGGAAAGCATCTTTAATTACTCTTTTATTAGCAGATCTGCGAACCACAAATGTAATTTTGTTTTCATCGTAAATTTGATTCATAGTTTTTTCTGATAATTGTGGTTTTATTATTACTGAATATGGATCCATAATAACTAACTCCTATTTTGTTGGAATAAATCTCCAAGTTTTTCGATTGCAGATTTTGTGTAAATAGTTAATCTTCCAGCGTGAGTACCAGGTGCAAGTAATTCAGCGTTAACGTTGCTTACTTCAACAACATCTACACCAGCATGGTTTCTTGCTCCTAAACTAATTCCACGATCACTGCCAACAACTACTAAAGGTCCTTTAGGTGTTCTGTATTTTCTTCCTCTAAGTTTTCCTTTACCAGATTTGATTTTTCTTCCTTTTTTAGCTCTTACAATATCATCCATGATACCTAAATCTTTGAAGATTTCACGAGTTTCTTTTGTTGTTTTGATTGTTTCTAATTCATCATCTACAACGAAAGGAATTTGATCTAATTCAGAAATCTGATGTCCTCTTTGGGATACTAAATCTTTATCAGCAGTAGCTGCTATTGCAGATCTAATTGCTAAGATTCTTTCTTTTCTGTTGATTTTTTCATGATAAATAGTATTTACTCGTGGAGGATGAGCTTTTCTACCACCAATTGCTTGAGGTACAAATGCTGCTTTGGATGACCCGTTTATACGAGGTACCATTGCTGCTCCTCTACCTGAACCCATTGATTTAGCTGTAGTTCTTTTACCAGCCATTGGGTTTGCTCCCCAAGGTTGAATTCTTGCGGTTTGAATTGAAATTACAGCTCTTTTAATTACGTCAGGTCTGTATGTTTCTTCAAATATTTCTGGGAGCTCAATTTCCTCGGTGATGTCGCCTTTTAATGAATAAACGTTTACTTTTGCCATACTAATCACTCTTTAAATTTATACTCCCTGTCTTGAAGTTGTGCTTATGTAAGATATTTCTGGAGCGGTTGCATCTTTACTTGCATTTCTTACTCCTTTTCTTAAAACAACTAATCTTTTGGAAGGTCCTGGTAATGAACCTTTAACAATTATGTAATTGTTTTTAACTAATCCATATTTTACAAATCCACCATCTGGGTTTATTAAGTCAACCTCAGATTCATCGCCTATTTTTAGGAGTTTTTTGTTATATTCTGTTCTTTTATGGTATCCCATTTGACCTTGCATTGCAACGGTCCACATAGTTCTGTTTGGAGTCCATGGTCCAATAGAACCTACGTGTCTTTCAATACCACTACGTGCTGCTTTACCATATTGGATTCTTACACCGAATCTTTTTACTGGTCCTTGAACACCTTTTCCTTTGGTGGTTGCTATTGCATCAGTGAATTCACCTTCTTCAAATACATCTTTAGGTGTAATTTCTTGTCCTAATACACTTATAGCATATTCTAATTTATCTTCTACAGATTTTCCACCTACTCCGAATTCAAGAACTTCTGGTTTTTTCTTAGGCACACTGGTAAGTTTTGGTTTAGTGTGAACTAGAACTCTAACTTCATCAATTTCATCGATTCTGTTTCTTAAGTTTTCTAATTTTGCTTCGATATCTTCGAATTTAGGAACAGATATTTTTCTTGATAATTCATCATCTAAATTATCATTTGCGAGCACATCGGTTAAAGTTTTTAATCCGTATGTTGTTTTTGTGTAAGCTCTAATTCCCAACACTACTAAAGGTGGTGCCTCTAATATTGTACATGGAACAGATAATTCCATGTTTTCTGTTGGAGAACCTTTCCTAGAGTCCAGAGCCGTCACGTGGGTCATGCCCACCTTGTATCCTGCGAACCCGAGCAATCCAGTCTCTTCTACTTCCGGCCAGGTACTTACACGAGGTGTTTCTCTAGCCACTCTTTTACGTGGACTGAATGCAACCGATCCTTTTCTTGGTTGGTGATGTCTAGTCATGTTTTCTTCTCCTTAATTTTAAAATTATAATTGTTTATGGTGTTATTTACAAGTTATTTTTAATAAGTAACAAAATACTAATGGTCCAGCAATATGTTTAATATAGACAATGTACTAATTACTGCTTCTTCTGTCCTAACTGTTTCAGTACCCTGACAAGGAACAGTATTAATCTCAAAATCTAACTTTCGCTCATTTATTAAGCTGTTTATTCCTGAGTATGGTCCTCCGAATAAAATAGCTACATGAGTCGCTTGTTTGATACTTGTTTGAACCTCATCAAGAATAGAATTAATGTTAGGAGCATATTTTGATGTACCAATTACCAAATCAGGTTGTTGTTTCATCATGGTTATGCTGTCGTAGAGGTTACGGTCACTAGTAATTGCTTCATATCCCCAATAAACACTATCAGGTTCATCAGGTTCTATTAAAATTTCTTTGCCTAACTTTTCAATACGAAAACTTAGTACTTTGTTGACACTTAGTTTCTCCTTACATAATGCAAGTTGGTCTACACCAATATCGACCATAGTGCCCTTACGAACACGTTTTTTTGTCAATCCTTTTCTGAAATCTCCAACTTGAAGATCATCTGATGAAGGATGATGTGGTGTCCTAAGTGGTGGAAGTATTCCTACATTCTTCAGCTCCGGTGTAATCGGAAACACTTGTTTTCTCAAGTATTGAGGTGTATCCATGTATTCTAGGATAGTTTTCATATAGAGAGCATCATCCCTACTACCTCCGTCTGAATTGTCATTGTAAATAACTATATTATTAGCCCTAAATAGAGCAGCATATCTCCCTATTAAGCCAACTTTATATGTTCTAATTTTTGAATCTTTTGATTCGGCCAAAAAACTATTCGGCACGAATATTGATAATTTTTCCATAATAAAAAATTTGTTCAAAAACATATATTAGTTTATAGGAAGTTTTTATCAGTTGGAATACTATATTATATATTACTTTATAACTATATATAAACTTACCGTTTTATAGGTAATAAAAAAAGAGATATATTTTTATTTTTTTCAAATAAAAATATTTTTGAGAAATATTCAAAAATAGGATTTTTAAGAAAACTTTTATATATTACAAAAAACAATTATCGTATTTTAGTAATTAAAATTAATTTTATAAAAATTAAAAAAAAGGGAACTAAAAAAGTTTATCTTTTTTGTTGATCTTCCATAATCCTTTGCATATATGTGTTCACACTAGTTGAAATAGCTGCAACCTTCTTACTAGGTAAGAATGTTGAATTTAGTTCACTAATTCTAGCTTCATCTTCTTTAACAACCCGTTCTATTTCCATTATTAAATCTTGCTTATTTTCTTCTATGAAACTTGTGTGAAGATTTGCTTCCTGGAAGTTTTTATTATTCATTAATGCTTTGTGGAATGGAATTGTTGTTGGAACACCAACTACAATAAATTCATTTAAAGCTCTTTTCATACGGGCTATAGCTTCATCCCTACAGTTCCCATGTACAATTAATTTTGCAATCATTGAGTCATATATTGATGGAATAGTATATCCCGTATAAACTCCACTATCCATCCTAATTCCAATACCACCAGGTGAACGGTACCCTAATAATTTACCAGGACTTGGAACAAAATCATTTAATGGATCTTCAGCATTAATACGACATTCGATAGCATGCCCATTTACTTTTATATCATCTTGTTCATATCCTAATTTTTCACCTGCTGCAACTTTAATCTGTTGTTTAACCAAGTCAATACCCGTAATTGCTTCAGTAATAGGATGTTCCACCTGAATCCTTGTATTCATTTCAAGGAAATAATATTCACCGTTAGAATACATGAATTCAACAGTTCCTGCACTGTTATAATCAACACTTTGAGCAGCTTTAATTGCTGATTCACCCATTCTTTCTCTTAACTCTTCAGTCATAATTGGTGAAGGTGCTTCTTCTATTAACTTCTGATGTCTTCTTTGAATAGAACATTCACGATCACATACATGTACTGTATTACCATGATTATCTGCCAATACCTGGAATTCTATGTGTCTTGGTCTTTCTATGTATTTCTCAATATATACGGTTCCATCACCGAATGTTGATTGTGCTAAATTCTGTGTGGTTTCAATTGCACGAGCTAGTTCATCTTCTTCATAAACTACTCTCATACCAATTCCTCCACCACCGGCGGATGATTTGATAATTACAGGATATCCAATTTCCTTTGCTCTTTTTTTAGCTACTTCCACATCAGTTATTCCTTCTTTGTCACCAGGAACTGTTGGTACTCCCACTTTTTCCATTAACTGTTTTGAAGTAATTTTATCTCCCATTGATTCAATAGCATTTTTTCTTGGACCAATAAGAGTAATGTTATTTTCGTCACATCGTTCACCCAATACCGGATTTTCTGATAAAAATCCATATCCAGGATGTATTGCATCAGCACCAGTTTCAATTGCTATATCCATAATCTTATCAATATCAAGGTATGACTGTGCCAATATTGATGAATTAAGTGGTTTTGCTTCGTCAGCATATTTTGTGAATAATGCCGTTTCATCAGTATCGGAATATATTGCTACTGTATCCACATCTAATTCTTTACAAGCTCGCATAACACGTATTGCAATCTCACCACGGTTTGCGATTAATACTTTATCAAACATTTTATTGTTCCCCTTTAATAATTAGTATAATAAATAAAAATTTACATTATGTTTGTTTCTATATAATATTTTATTTAATTAATATTATATAGATTTTAGGAATTAATATTTAAATTAATAAAACAATTGTAAAAATAGTTGTTAGTTCGTAAAATAGAAAAGAAAAAATATAAAGATAAAATTATTGTTCTATCTTTATAATAT
>NZ_JAEELZ010000004.1 GCF_016282985.1 Methanosphaera sp. | reverse complement strand
TAAATTCTTGGACAGAAAATAAAAAATTTAACAATTCAAAAATTGCTAGAAACTATTTTTCAACACCGTGTGGCAGTGAAACAACCACAACAGCATGCGGAGGAGAAATAACTTCAACAGCTTGTGGTTCTGAATTATATTAATTGGTTGAACAATATATCCTTAACTAATATATAGTTAAGGATTTTTTTTATAAAAAAAATAGTGAGAGATTATATTGGATTTTTTTGCATTTCAATGGCATATTACAGATGATTGTGATCAACGTTGTAAACATTGCTATATTTTTTCAGAAGATAACACTAAACCATTAATAACTATGTCTTATAATGATATTATACATGTTTTTAATAATTGCATAAGAATGTGCAAAAAAGTAAACCGAACCCCTTATTTTACTATTACAGGTGGAGATCCCTTATTACATCCAGATTTTTGGAAAATATTGAAATTATTTAAGGATAAATCAGTTAGATTTGGTATTTTGGGAAATCCTTTTCATCTAAATAATGAAATTTGTAAAAAATTACATGATTATGGTTGTGAATTTTATCAATTATCTATTGATGGTTTAAAGGATACTCATGATTATTTTAGGAAAGAGGGCTCATTTGATATAACATTAGACAAGATTGCTTGCTTAAAAAATGCAAATATACATGCAAATATCATGACAACAGTATCAAAAACAAATATTGATGAAATTCCAGAAATAATTGATAAAATTGTTGAATATGAGGCAGATTTATTTTCATTTGCTAGATATTGTCCTACTAGTTTAGAAAAAAGTGTTCAAATGTCTCCAGAAGAATATCGTGACTTATTAGATGCTTGTTGGGAACGTTTTGAAAAATATAAGGAGTCTAATACTCATTTTAATCTTAAAGATCATCTTTGGACATTATTTTTATATGAGAAAGGAATATTTAAAATACCTTCTGATTTAGAGGATGATGTGATTTATGATGGATGTAATTGTGGAAATTCACATATAACCATCCTTCCCACAGGGGAGGTTTATGCTTGTCGTAGAATGGAAAGTAAGGTAGGTAATGCTCTATTTGAAGAACTATATGATATCTTTTTTAGTGAAAAGATGGATAAATATAGACAATATGAAAAGTTTGAAAAATGTTCTAAATGTGAATTATTACGTTTCTGTAGAGGTTGTCCAGCCGTAAGTTATGGTACAACCCATAATATGTATTCTGCAGATCCACAATGTTGGAAAAAAGTGTGAAATTATGAAAGCCATTGTATTAGAAAAAACTTGTGAAGCTGATGAATTAGAAATCAGTGAAATAACTATACCTAAAATTACTCCTAACCACATTCTTGTGAAAGTTAATGCATTTGGAATTAATCGTTCGGAAATCATTTTAAGAGAATATGAAGCTGATGAAGATTACATTCATTTACCAGTTGTTCCAGGAATTGAATGTGTTGGTACCGTGATTGATTCAATGAGTGATGAATTTAAAGTTGGAGACAAAATTATTTCACTTATGGGTGGTATGGGTAGAAGTTTTAATGGAAGTTATGAAGAATATGTATTACTTCCTGCTAAAAATACTTTTAAACTTAATAATGAAATTTGTGAAAAACTTTCAACAGAAGAAATTGCTGCTATCCCCGAAACATATTTTACTTCATATGGATCATTATTTGAATGTTTACAATTATCATCAGAGGATACTCTTTTGATAAGAGGTGGTACTAGTGCAACCGGATTAATTTCCCTTAGTTTAGCAAAAGCTATAGGTTGTGAAGTCATAACAACATCTAGAAATAATGAAAAAATTGCAGTTTTATTAGCCCATGGTGCAGACTATGCTTTAATTGATGATGGAAATATTTCCAATAAAATTAAGGAGATATATCCAAATGGTGTTTCTAAAGTTTTAGAACTTGTTGGTCCAAGAACTATGGCTGATTCCTTTGAATCCTTATCATTACAAGGAATTTGTTGTGTAACAGGTATTTTAGGAAATATTGAGCATATTGATGGATTTGATCCCATTAAAGATATTCCTAATGGAAAATATTTAACATCATTTTTTAGTAATTATCCTACACAACACATTATCAATAAAATATTTGAATATGTTTTAGAATATGATCTTAAACCCCCTATAGCGAAAGTATTTAATTCTTTAGATGATATTAATGAGGCACATAAGTTGATGGAAAGTAATAATGCTCAAGGAAAAATCATAGTTAAATTAGAAGATTTTTGAGGAGATTTATCCAATGGTGACTAAAAAAGAATGTCTTAAACAAGTTCGTGAAGTAATTGATGGAGTACTTAGTACTGTTGATAAAAAAGGAAATAGTCAAAGTAGAATAATTGATATTATGCATATTGATGAAGATACTGTTTATTTTTTAACTGCTCGTGGGAAAAATGTATATGAACAGTTAATTACTCACCCACAAGTTAGTTATGTTAGTTTTAAGAACAATAAATCCATTAGAATTACAGGTATTGCTAAAAAGTTAGAAAATCAGAAGAAATGGATTGACTTGATGTTTGAAGAAAATTCTTACATGAATAATGTTTATCCAGGTAAAACCAGATATATTTTAGAACCGTTTAAAATTATTAGTGGAGAAATTGAATTTTTTGATTTAACTCAAAAACCTATTCTTAGAGAAAGTTTTTCGATTGGAAATTATGAAATTAAGTTGAAAGGTTACTTTATTTCTGAGCAATGCATTGAATGTGGATTATGTGTAAAAAATTGTCCTCAAAAAGTAATCATTGAAGGAACACCCTTTAAAATTAGTCAGGAACATTGTTTACATTGTGGAATATGTTATGAAAATTGTCCAGTTAATGCTATTGAGAAAATAGAATAATCACTTTTCAAGTATTTTAAATAAGTTTTTTTCACTTATTATTTTTATTTTTCCACCATCATCCTGTAATTTCTGTGCTTTAACTATTTTTCCACCAATATTTCCATATTTCCATGCAGGACTTCCCAAATCCCCTACAAATAAATAATCAACTTTTCCTGAAACGGAATTTTTTGAAATGGCTCCTTCTTTTTCCAGCAAATACGTTATTTTTTCCTTATTTCCATGTTTAAATTCACCCGATAAACAGAAAGTTTTATTTTTTAAAGTGAATGATTCGTTTGTATTTTTTATTGGAGTAATCAATTCTTTAAATTGATTAGATATATTTTCCTGTTCCCCCAAGGTAATGAAACCTTGGTTTAACATGACATTAGTAATTTTAAGTATTTTATCATAAGGGTAAGAACCTCTTAATGAAGTATTTCTCATCATCCATCTTTTTAAGTTGGTTAATTCTTCAAGAGTAACTTTATTATCTGCCGTGATTGCTTTGATTATACCCTGTAAGACTTGTATTTTAAGTGTTTTATTGGAATAAATGCTGGATACGGAAACAAATTCTACAACATTTACCAACGATTTTTTATCGGAACCATCCATATGACCTTTGTCTAAAATTCTTTTCAATTCCAAGCTGATTTTATGAAAAACAAGGTATTGGTTGTATTGTAGATTATTTCCATACCATTCTTCAAAGAGCATGAATTGTGGTTCGGAAATGTATTCTTCAAAAAGTACTACCCTTAGCATGCCATAAAGATTGTTTAAATTAGTAGATAATTTGGGATCATATCTTTCAACTACTTTTGGCACGTAATGATAATGTTTTGATTCTGAAATTGGGATTTTTTCATGCCTATTGATGTACTCAAATAATTCACAGGCAGCTCTTGCATCCTCAATTGCATTGTGCGGATTGTAGATTATATGTAATTTTTTAGCTACATTTTCCAGTTTATAGGAAGGTAAGTTCAGATATCTTCTGCTTAAAGATAAAGTACAGACATACTTAAAATCAGGTACTGGAAGATGATATCTTTGCAATGATTTAGAAATAAGCTTTAAATCATAAGTAATATTGTGTCCAACAACAATATTGTTCGTTAATAAATCTTTTATTTTAGGCCAGAATTCCGGAAGTGTCGGACTATCTTCAACCATATGTGGTGCAATTTTTGTAATTTCCATATTTATTCTATCAAAGCTATCTTCAGGATTAATTAATGAATAAATTTTTTCTATTACATTATTGTCACGTACCACGATAACTCCTACAGCACATATGGAATTTTGTCTAAAATTTGGATTTTCTAAGTCCAATACCACATAATCTTTCAATATAAAAACCTTCAGAATATGTTAAAAAAATAGAATAAAATAATTATATATCATCTAATGTTTCTAAGGAAGATTTAGTCATTTCTTCTGATAATCTGTATAAATCTTCGGATTCTTCTTCTTTTGAATAATATATTTTATCATTTTGAGGATTATAGTATGGATAATTTTCTCTTACGTAAACTGTTATCCCTTTGTACATAGTTTCCACGTAATCTCCTGCTTCATCAATTTGATAAATTTTCATTGTTTCACCAGAGTTTTCACCTGAAGACATATTATGAACTGAAGAGGCACCGTAAACTGTACTATTGATATTTTGAATAATATTATTGATTCTTGACTTCATATTTATCCCTCTGAAAATTATCTACAATACCATGAGATGATATTTAATTTATCATAATTAATATATATTATTTTGGTATTGATAATAATTATAAAATTTCAAGTATTACAGAATTCATATTTATAAATTATAAAAAAGATATAAATATATAGAGTTGGGTGATAAAATGAAAGAAACATATGAATACAACATCGAAGATGAAAATAACGAAAATTTCAATATTAAATGTAAAGCAGAATACGATACGACAAATTCATATAATACAAATTACTACTTCTATGATGGAAATAAATGGTTAAAAGACTTTATAGATTTAAATAAATTATCACCAGATAACGAAGAAGAAATTAAAGAATTTGAAGATTTTATTACAAGAGTACATGATTACATGGTCCATGGTAATCTCTGGGAAGATCTTAAAGAACTAGATGATAATAAAATAGAAAATAAAAAAACTTACAATTTAGTTATCAAAGCAAAAAAAATCTGAGGAGTTTAGATTGTCAACAAACAAAGAAATTCAATGCAAAATATTAGATGGAAAATACGAAGAAGATGACTTTCAGGTTCTTGTTAAATTAACAATTATTAAACCAAATCATTTTGAACTATTGGGATGGGATGGTTTAGAATGGAGTCCAAAGGGATTAAACAGAGTTTATACTGATAAAACCAGCCAACATGAATATGATGAATTCATCAATAGATTGGATAAGTTAGAAAAAGAAAAAATTCTCTATGAAATAGCTGAAGACATCGATGAAGATCAAACATATTACTTTGAAAAAGAGAGAATTTACTTATACGTTGAAAAGAAAGAAAAAATAGAATAGAAAATAATCTCCATCATTTTAACTTTTTTTTAAAAAAAAAAAATAATAAAAGACTTAAGGTGTTAATCGTCTTCTATCCCTTGGGAACAATACGGTTTCCCTAATGTTTTTAGCACCGGTTAAAACCATTGTGAGTCTGTCTGCTCCCATACCCCATCCTGAATGAGGAGGCATACCATATTTGAATGCTTGTAAATATTTTTCAAATGAATCAGGATTTAAATCTTTTGCTTCGATTTGACTGTATAACAAGTCATAATCATGTATACGTTGGGATCCACTGGATAACTCTAAGTCTCTGTACATTAAATCGAAAGCTGTACTTTTTTCCGGGTCATCTGCTTTAGGCATTACATAAAATGGTTTAATTGATGTTGGCCATTCTGTGATAAAGTAATAACTACCCATTGTTTCTCCTAATACTTTTTCAGCAGCCCTATTTAAATCTTCACCATATTCCATTTCTACATCTTGACTGTTTACTATGTCGATTACTTCTTCATATGGTACAACTGGGAAAGCACCTGATGGTACATCCAATTCATGTCCAAGGTCTTCTAACTCAGATGAGCATTTTTCTTGTAAATTATTTAAAACATTTTTAATTACATCTTCCAATAAGTTCATTACATCTTCTTGACTTCTAAATGACATTTCTGCATCTATGGATAATGCTTCATTTAAGTGTCTTAAAGTATCGTGTTCTTCTGCTCTGAAAATCTGACCTATTTCGAAAACGTTGTCTAATCCTGTTGCCATCATCATTTGTTTGTATAATTGAGGACTTTGTCCAAGGAATGCTTCTTTTTCAAAGTAGGTGATTGGGAATAATTCTGTTCCACCTTCAGTTGCTGATGCTACTAATTTTGGTGTTGTAATTTCAGTAAAATCATTATCATAGAAGTAGTTACGTACTGTGTGTAACATTTCATTTTTGATTTTGAAAATTGCACTTACATCATGTTTTCTTAAGTCCATGAAACGTGCATCCAATCTTGTATCCATTTCAGCATCTACTTTTTCTGTAGTGTCTAATGGTAAAGGTAATTGTGATACGTTGATTATATCTATGTTTGATGGAATAATTTCAACACCATTTGGTGCTTTTGGAGATTCCTGTACAGTACCTGTTAATGTTACAATAGTTTCTTTTCTTGCTGCACGTACATCAGCCATCATTTCTTCTGTTAATTTTTTACTTGGTGCTGTTAGTTGTGTAATTCCTTTTTTATCTCTTATTAACACAAATACAATACCACCAAGGTCTCTGATTTCATGTACCCAACCAGTTACTTTTACAGTTTCTCCTGCTAATTCAGGAGTAATTTCGGTTGAATAATGTGTTCTTTTACATTTTTCAAATATGTCTGTCACTTTTTCACCTATAAAAATTTTTTAATGATTTAATTATAAACATAAAGTAATAATAATAATTAATTATGTTTTTTATACTTCTTAAATATTATTAAAATTATTAAAAAAAAATAAAGATATTATTTTTCAATATCTTCTGCTCTTTTTCTTATTGACATAGCGTGAGCATATAATCCTTCTGCTTGAGCTAAATTAATTACCATGTCTTTAATATTTAATACGCCTTCCGGAGACAATTCTTGTATTGTTGGTTTTTTAATGAAAGATTCTGCGGATAATCCGGAATACATTCTAGCTCCACCACTTGTTGGAAGAACATGATTTGTACCAGAACCATAATCTCCCCCAGCTACAGGAGTTAAGTTTCCTAAGAAAATAGAACCTGCATTATCTATTGATTCAAGAGTTTTATAATAATCTTCAGTAACAATAACCAAATGTTCTGGAGCATAAGCATTTGTAAAATCAATTGCTTGTTCCATATCTTCAGCAACTAATATGTGACAATACTTTGATAAAGATTCTTCAATAATTTCCTTTCTTTCCTGTGTTTCAAGATATTCCTTTACATAATTTACTGTTTCTTCAGCTACTTTCCTTGATGTTGAAACTAAAATTGTTGCTGCATTAGGATCGTGTTCTGCCTGAGATAATAATTCTGTTGCAATGTAGGATGGATTTGCTGTTTCATCTATCAAAGCCAACATTTCAGAAGGACCTGCAGGAAATTCAATATCTACAGTACCATATACTAATTTTTTAGCTGTGGCAACGAATATATTACCCGGACCTACAATTTTATCAACAGCAGGTATTGATTCTGTTGAATAAGCCATAGCTGCTATAGCCTGTGCCCCACCAACTTTATAAATATGTGTTGCACCTGCAATATATGCTGCAGCCAATATTTCATCACTAATATTTCCATCTTTATCTGGAGGAGTACAACAAATGATTTCTTCTACGCCTGCAATTTTAGCAGGGATTACTGTCATTAGTATTGATGATGGGTAAGCTGCCCTACCACCAGGAATATAACAACCAACCCTTTTTAATGGTCTGATTATTTGACCTGCTTTGACACCAGGTCTAACTTCCATTGTCCAATCGGATGGTATTTGAGCTTTGTGGAATTTACTTACGTTTTCAGCAGCATCTTCCAATGCTTTTTTTAATTTAACGTCTATGTTTTCAATACTCTTCTCAATTGTTTCAGTAGGAACTCGTAATTCTGTGATATCTGCCTTATCAAATTTTAAAGTATAATCATGTAATGCTTTATCTTTGTTTTTTCTTACATTATCTATGATTTCTTGAACTGGTTGTAATACATCACTAGAATCCATTTCAATTCTTTCTGTATATTTAGAAAAGTCTTCTCTTTTTAAGTCAATAATTTCTAGCAATTTAATCCTCCAATCAATAGATTATATAGTTGTATATATCTTATTAATATTATTAAAAACTAACTAGTTAAATAAAAAAATTAAGTATTATATAAAAATAGTTTTAAGAAGTAAAAATAAGATAAAAATGAATTTATCTTATTTACATGTATGGGTTAGGTGTTCCAGGCATGTCTCCTCCAACAGGAGTTTCTGGTCTTGATGCAACTACATCATCAATACGTAATATTTCTACAGCAATTTCTGTACATGAGTCAATCATTTCTTTTTTAGAAATTTGAGATTCAAGAATATGATCTTCTTTCCTATCTCTGACTTCACGTTTAATTACGTTTACACCCATATTTGTTGATTTTTCTTGAGCTGCTATTAATTCAGTTGAGACATCAATAATGTCCATACCTGCATTTTTTGCAAGTGCAAGTGGTAATTGTTCTAATGCATCAGCATATGCTTTTATAACTAATTGACGTTTGTCTTTGAATGTATTAGCATATTTTCTTAATACTTTAGCTGCTGCAATATCAGAAGCTCCTCCTCCAGGAATAGCTTTGTTGTTTTTAATTGCTTGACTTACAGCACCAATTGCATCATTTATAGCTTGTTCTAATTGATCAGTGATATGTTTTGTACTTCCGTGTACCATAATGTTTAAAGTACCTTTATTTTTACATTCTTCTACGAAGATGTATTCTCTGTTTTCAAATACCCATTTTTCATATACGTGACCAGCTTCACCGATATCTTCAGGAGTTAATTCACGGATATTGTTTACGATATTTGCTCCGGTAGCTTTTGATAATCTTTCTAGGTCTCCTTGTTTAACTCTTTTAGCTGCTAAAATTCCAGCTTTAGTTAAGTAATGTTGACCTAAATCACTGATTTTCTTGTTGTTGAATAGAACATTTACTCCACAATCAACAAGTTTTTGTACTTCTTCTTCTAACATTTTTGCTTCTTTATCTAAGTATTCTTGGTATTCTCCAGGATTACTTAAAATAATTTTTGCACTGTTTTGAAGTTCTCTTGCATCAATAGGATATTGGAGTAAACAAATTTTAGCATCTTTAACATCTTTTGGCATTTCAGATTCTAAAACATTTTTATCTACTGAAACAGATTCAGTAATTTCAGTATCTGCAGTTCCTTCACCATGGATTTTTCTGATTTTAATCATGTCTTTGTCAATATTGCCATTTTCAGCTACATTTAATAAGATTGTAACTAAATTTTCAGCCATTGAATCAAGATTAGTGAATGAACCTTTACCAGACATTGATGTTCTTGCTATATTAATCAATTCTTCCTTATTTGCATCAATAGCAATATCATCTAATACTTCTATAGTTTTTTGTTTTGCTTTTTCAAAACCTTTAACTATTGTAGATATAGGTAATCCTTGATCGATTAATTTTTCTGCTTGTTTTAATAATTCTCCAACTAAAACTACTACTGTTGTTGTTCCATCACCAAATTCTTCTTCCTGCATTTTTGATAAATCTACTAACATTTTAGCAGCAGGATGATCAGGTTCTGTTTCTTTTAAAATTGTGTAACCATCATTGGTAATTTTTATATCACCAATAGTATTGATTAACATTTTGTCCATTCCTCTTGGACCTAATGTAGTAATTAATACGTTGGACAATAATTTAGCAGCCATAATATTATTTTTAGTTGCTTGACTTCCAACAGTTCTTGTTGATCCATCTGCGAGAACTATTAATGGTTGTTGGGTTTGTACCATATTAATTATCCTCCAATTTAGATATTATTTTTAAATTTCATTTTTGATTATAGACTGATTTTGATATTTAATGAATAATATCCTAAAACCGTGTTTCTAGACTGATATAAAAAAATTGATAATTAATAAAATATACTTAATGAAAATAATTTTTTTCAATTATGAATTTCCAACTATATTATAATATATTAATAGTATATTATATACTTATGCTTTGAAAGGGTGTTTGAACTTATATAAATACTTTACGGTTATGATTTAAAAAAATAAATAATTAGCTGTTAAAAGAATCAACAGCTTCGTGTACAATTTTCATTATTGCAGAATCAAGATCATATTCGGAATTAATAGGTATAGGTATATTATCACAGTATACAACTTCCAATCCTTTTGTTAATGCATCTTTGGTTGCAACATCCACTGCTGCTGCTTTCAATTCAGTTAACATTATATCCACTTTATCAATATTTTTATCAATATCTTCTTGTAATAAAGGTCTATTTGATAAATTAGAAGAGATAGCAACCACATTACACTTAAAGTTTTCTTCTAAATATTCTTTTAATAAATGTTGAACTGATTCGGGAGCAGTAGTTGCAAATAAAATGTTTTTATTTTCTATATTTTCAACTGGAGCTGGTCTAAATATTGTAGGAATAATTTCAGCATTTGGATTCATTATTTTAATTTCTTCAATTAAATTATCGAGTTTTTCTTTAGAACATATTTGTTCATCACACATTGTTATAATAATTAAATCGGCCAATTTTATCCTAAATGGTCCAAAATATTCAGTTAACGTTTCTATAGGTTGATTTGCACCGACTAATACTATGTTTTTATCTGTTTTAATTGGTGGTATGGCTGAACCACTACCTTCTATCGCAATTAAATTTGTATTCAAATCATTAGTCATTTTAGCTCCATCAACCATGTTAGTAATATATACTTGGCCTGCCATACCTCCAGCACAACGACGACAGCCTACAGTTAATACTCTACTCATTAATGCATCTTCCCAATGGTCTGATGCTGCATGTCTTCCTTTATCTGATTGTTCCATCAAATATTGAGGAGTTAATTTAATTTCATCACCATGAACCACTTCAGGTACTTCTGGCCCACCTCTACCCATTGCAACAATACATGGATCATACTTATCCTCTTTATTAATTAAACGTGCAGTATATGCACTAACTGCTGTTTTACCAATCCTTTTTCCAGTACCCAATATCTTATATGAAGGATTTTCTAAAACATCATACTCTTTTAATGGCTTGAATTCAAAATCAGGACCTTTATATGTTACTCCATGTTGTAAAACTACAGTTGCGATTTTAAAACGTTTGGAATAATTTACCACAGGTTCATCTGATAAATCAAATACACAATCAACACCTGTTTCAATTATAGATTGTCCTATTAAATCATACGGTATTTCTCTATGATCTTCCCCAAATAGCACTGGTTTATTAAATAAATCGGATATTACATCAACATTATTATCCCTAAGTTTTTCTGTTCCGCCAATAAACAATAATAATTTTACATCATAACCTTTAGATTCTATTTTGTCTATTGCTGATTTTGTAACTGGGAAGTAATGTTCTCCATCAACTAAACACAATATCTTTTTCTTTTCCATATTAACACCTTATCTGTCGCTAAGAATTTATAATTTTACACTTGCAATCTACGTCTAAAATTTTAATAATATAAAATGATACCTACATCGAACAATTTTTCCTATTAATTTTAAGTTTATTTTTTCATGTATAATAAAGTATAGATAAGAAAATGAATATTAAAAACAAAAAATATATATTAAAGATTTTAAATATAATTATATATAATATTTCAATAATGATGATTCTCATTTATAGAAATTAAGGACAAAATAAGTATAAATATAATTAAATTATTTATATAATGACTAAAAATAAAAGGAGGGGAAATCATGGCAAAAGTCAAAGGAACTAACAGAAGAACCAGACCAAAATCTGGATACAAAAAACAAGGAAATAAAAAAGGAAGAGGAGTAAAAGAAAAAAGATACAGAGGATAAGTATATCTTATTTCTGTAAATTTTCTTTTTTTATCTTAATTGACCACCAAACTATTTTTAAATATTTAATAAATTATCTAATGAATCCCAATGCCACTTTTTATCTCGGGACCAACCTGTTGCAACATTTTCTATATATATTTTATCCTGAAAATCACCTTTGTAACCATAACGCATACTATTCAATCCAACCAATATTAAAATACTCTTAGCTCTGGTAAACGCTACAAAATATCGTCTTATTAAATCATTAAAGGCCTTATCCAAACCAGAAACTTTATCATAATCATATGAAATTGTTGAATAATCTTTCAAATAATTTTCAAGGTTATGAGTTATACCACCATTTCTTGGAAATCTTTTGAAAGCTGTTGACGAAGAATTATTAAAAATATCCGAACCTACATCTACAACCACAACATCAAATTCCAATCCTTTTGATTGATGAATAGACATAATGTTAACATTATCCTCCAAATCAACATCAAACATATCATCATCAATATCTATTGCACCAGAAGCAATAGGAACTAAAATATGCCAAAATACCTGATTAACAGTTAATAAACCATCATCATTAATAGCATTATCTGTTTGAACAATAGTTTCTAATATAATATCATAATAAACCATGTTTTCAGAAGAATCTGATGATAATAACTCACATTCCTCTTTAATATCTTCAAGTAATTCATTCATATTTACTTTTTCATCAAAATGTAATAATTCCTTATTTGACTCTTCCATATACTCCCTAACATATTTTCTCCATGATTTTAAAGTCTTTTTTGTAAGTGGCGGAATATTATCCAGGTTATTCTCAATGATAGCATCAGGATCTATACTTTGTAATATTAATCCACACAATAATGAAACCATTTCAGTAGTTTCAATACTTTGTCCTCGTGGATTAAACACTGAAATATTCTCATCTTTATAGGACAGACTCTCTCTAATATAATAAGGTAATCTCTTTTTATTAAATGCATTAATTTCTTTTGGAGAATTATTAAGTACTGCTATAGATGGGTTGGTCTTTTTTAGAGAAATATCATATTTTTTCCCATGCCTTTCTACAACATACTCCTTATTAATTTTTAAAGCATATATCAATTCTGACAAATCAGTAGATAATTCCTCTAAATTATTTCTGAACATTCCAATTACTGGTAATCCCTCATTAGTATCTTTTGTAGGAATTATTATCGGTTTATCTGTTGTACGTGATTCTTGGAATTTTTCATCAAGAGTAATGTAATCATTTGTAAAGTCTATTATAGCTTTGGTTGATCTGTAATTGTTATGTAAAAAAATTGTTTTTGAATTAATTCCCAATTCTTTTTTTATTCTTTCAGAATATTCCGTGAATAAGTTTATGGTTGCTCCTCTAAACCTATATAATGACTGATCATCGTCCCCCACAACGGTAATATTACCATTATTTTTATTAACATACTCGGCAATCTTAAAATAAATAGCTTCCTGTAAAAGATTTGTATCCTGATATTCATCAATCAACAATACGGAAATATCATTAAATGAATCCACCAAACCATTTTTCAAAAGTTCATAAAACTTTTCTTCAAGCATTGCATAATCCATCACATTTCTTGAATTTAATTGATCCAAATAATCATCAATTATTTCAAAAACGATTGCTTCACGATCGGCATCTTTTTTTAATTCCTCTTTATTAATCATGTCATAATAAATACGTTCTCTAATAGTTTGAATCTGATTATTTATATCAGAAGTACTAACTCCACCCTGATTATTTTTAATCTTTTTTATAAACTGTTTTAAACGTTTATCTTTGTTACGTTCATCTGTCAATAAATTTTGCATCATAATTGCCGAAGAAGTAAAATTATCAATAATTTCAACATCCATATGTTTTGAAACAATTTCTTCTGCAATACTATCCAACGTTCCTATAAGAAGATTATCAAAATCATAGTCCACACCAATACCTAATTCTTCAGATAACATTAAAGTCCAATTAGATATTCTCTCTTTAAGTTCTCGGGCAGCTTTTTTAGTAAAAGTAGTCACTAGAATATTTTCTAATTTGATATTATCAACAAAAATATATTTTAATATTTTTAAAACAAGAACAGTAGTTTTTCCACTACCCGGACCTGCAACAATATATTGATTTTCATTAACGGGGGATAAAATAGATTTTTTTTGATCCAAATTATCTTCCAAGGTTATTCCCAGAACATTTTCAATAAGTTCAATATATTTTTCTTCTGAAATCATTAAATTACTTCCTAAAAATAGAAAAAATAAATTAAGATGATAATGTAGCCAATACATCATCAAATTCTTTAAATTGACTTGCTAAACCTCTGAAATAAGGAATAAATACGCTGTGTATTATTAGTCTTTCAGGATTAATGCCATCCTCTTGTAAATGTTTTTTCATTACTTGAACGTTTTCTCTAATTTCATCATGTTTATATGAATCAGGATATTCTCCTAAAAATACTCCATCTGCACCATGAGTTAAAGCATATTTAATATGTTTATATTTAACACGATTAATGAAAGGTACATTAATTATTCTTATGCTTGATGGACATTCAACACGATTGATTCCCATGTTATTTGCAGAAACATTTCCAATATCATCCAAGAATGCGATTATGATTTGTTCATCATCATCCTTATCTTTTAATATTCCTTTAATACTGGCTTCCAAACGTTCATCACTTTGACCCTGAATACTAATTGCTTCTTGAGGACAAGTAATTATGCAATCACCACAACCGGTACAAGCTATAGGACCCACCCTAATCGAATTTTGATAAATTGATAAAGCCTGATAACGACAATTATCTACACATTTACCACACAATACACATTTTTTAACATTTATTGAAGCAATATGCGGTTCAACTTCCAAACCACCATTAATTAACTCAGATATTTTGGTTGATGCAGTATTTGCTTGAATTATACTATCTGTAATATCTTTTGGTCCCTGTGCAGTTCCACATACAAATATTCCCTCAATATCTGTAGATACAGGTTGCATTTTAGGATGTTTTTCTTTGATAAATTTATCTTCTGTTAATGGAACTCCCAATGTTTTAGCTGCATCAATAGTTCCCTGTGAAGATTCCAATGCTGCTGATAATACAACCAAATCGGTAGGTATCTCCTGTTTATTATGAGTTAAAGTATCCTCAATACGTACAATCAAATGATCATCTTCACGGGCAATTTCCCCCGGACGACCCCTGATTAATTGTATACCATTGTCCTGAACGTATTTATAATATTTTTCATAAACTCCGGGAGTTCTTATATCCGTGTAACATATTATTACCTCGGTATCAGGATAATGAGAATGTATTAAATTTGCATTTTTAAGTGCAACCATACAACAAACCTTTGAACAATATTTATGTCCATCAGGCATTTGATCTCTTGAACCAACACACTGTATCATAACAACTCTTCTTGGAACCTTACCTGTTGAAGGAACTTGTAAATGACCATTGGTTGGACCATTAATTCCCATAAGCCTAGCCAATTGCATTTGACTTAGAACATCCTCATAAAATGGATGACCATACTCCGGTCGTTTATTGGTATCAAAACGTTGGTGACCTGTAGCTATTACCACAGCCCCCACTGTTAATGATATTATCTCATCAATTGCATCCAAATTAATTGCGTTTGTAGGACATACATTTATACAAGCACCACATTTAATACAGAAATCATCATCCAAAGTATATGTACTTGGAACTGCTTGTGGAAATGGTTTATATACTGCTTTACGATTATTTAATCCTTCATTCCATTCATCAGGTGCAAAAGACGGACATGCTTGAGTACATTTACCACAACTGGTACATTTTTCAGGATCAATATAATCTGGTTTTTTACGTAAAATCACATCAAAATTTCCGGCATTCCTAGAAGATCTTTCTAAAACAGTATTTGTTAAAAGTGTAATCTTATCATTATGAACCATTTCATCAATAACAGGATTTAATAAACAAGCCGCACAATCCTCAGACATTTTATCTGGCGTGAATACCTTTCCAACCTGAATCATTGCCCCTCCAACCGCAGGACGTTTTTCAATTAAAGTAACTTCCATCCCCTGCTTAGCAAGAGAATTAGCCGTCGTAATCCCAGATATTCCTGCTCCAATAACCAAGACACTATTCTTCACTTTGGTAGGTATTTTTTTTAAAGGTTCATTATATTTAACTGTTTCAATTGCAGAATTTATTAATGACAATGCTTTTTTAGTAGATTTATCTTTATCTTCTGTTACCCAGGAACATTGTTCCCTCACATTAGGCATTTCAAATAGATAAGGATTTAAAGGTTGAATATATTTTTGAAATGTAGCCCCATGAGTAATTTTAGAACATGCAGAAATTACCACTTTATCTAAATTTTCACGAAGGATTTGATCTTTAATTATATTCCTTCCTTCTAAAGAACATAAATTTTCATGGTGTTTGATGGAACATATCTCTTCATTTTCTGATAATTTTTCTTCTATTTTGTCCAAATCCACATTATCTGAGATATTTCCACCACAATGACATAAGAAAACACCAATTCTATTCGTTTCTGACATGTAATGTGTCCTCCGTTGAATCATATTCTATTCCTAATTTATCTAATAAAGGTTCTACATTAACGGTATGTGTTTGAATTCCCAATACTTTGTAAGGATCTGCACCCATGTACAATGCAACTAGCTGAGCTATATTCATTACAGCAAAATAATGTTTATCCCCAGTCATATCTTCCAGTACCTGTTCATACCTATCAAATTGTAGTTGACAATTTGGACACATTACCAACAATACATCCACTTTCTCTTTATGTAAACTTTCAAACTTGTCAACTGTTGCATCCAACGATAATTCCCTATTAGCATATCTTTGCCTAAATCCACTACCACAATGTCTTGGTTTGTGATCGTACCATTGGAGAGCCGGAGCTTCCATGACTTCACAAATTTTATCAATTATTTCAGGATTTCTATATCCACATAAGGTATCATTATAATGAACTTTACAATAATGACATCCATGATGTGTAGCAATAGTTAAATTCGAAATATCTCTTTTTTTAAATTCTGGAATTTTATCTTTTAAATAATATAAAACATCCACCACGTGTGTAATATCATCCCTTGGATCAATATCCCCCTTATTATATTGAAATTCCTCAAGACCATTTTCCCTAAATGCTTTATTAATTTCTTCTCTAACATCATCTTTTTCATTTAATATTTTAGCAGATGTTTTTAAGATTGCATAACAGGTTGCACACATAGGAACATACTGTTTATGATTATTTCTTATAGCATAACTGAAATTTCTTGCAGCCAAAGCCGTTGTAGATAACTCATCAAAAATATCATAATAATGGCCCAAACCAGTACAACAGGATTGATTTCTATCTATAACATATTCTACACCCAACTTATCAAAAACAAACTTTGTTGAAGCTTCTACGCCAGGATATTCAGCTGAAACAAGACAACTTCTAAACAAAGTAATATTTTCAGTAGGTATAAATTTATCCACATCAACCATAATTCCCACCTATTTTCTATTTCTTACCTCTTTAATGGAATCAACACGTTTTTTAAATCCTATGGCATCAAGTGTTTTATCTACAGATTCCTTTGCTTCGGGCAATAAAAACATACTATCCAAACCCAGTTCTTCACGAACCTCCTGTAAATTTTCTTGAAGGTTTTCCCAATGTTTTCCATAGTCTATTTTTAATTGTCCATGGTATTCCTTTGGAATTATACCTAAACCTTCCTCAAGAAAACTATCTGCAAAACTCATAAAAGATTCTATTTGTTTCTTTCCAACATCTTTATCTATTGCCATTTGTCTTAATATCTGGTTTACTTCACATACACTGTTTCCCACTGGACATACACTATGACAAGTGTAACAATAGAAGCAATTCCATATAATTTCATCTTCAATAATGCTTTCATCATTATCAAGAACTCTCTTTATAATTTCTCTTGCATCATATTCTGAATGTCTGGATGCCGGACACATAGAAGTACATAAACCACATTGTACGCAACGAAGTAAGCCTAAATCGGAAGGTGCCTTTATATCTTTTAATATTTTATGAGCTAAATCATCTTCTGATTCATTAGTCATTTCACGTCGACCTAATTTTTTCAAAATAACACACCCATAATCCATTTATTATCTTATTTGTTCCTATCTTATTTGTTCCTAAATAATACATTATATATTTAATATAATTAATAGTTTTACTTAAAGTTTATGAGTTTAATGAATTAATCAAAAAGAGCAGTAAAATGAAAATCTATAAAAAAAAGTAAATTAAGGAAGGAGATTATTTATCTTCAAGTGAAATATCCAAATCTGCAAGATTATCTCTGATTTTATCTGCTAAATCCCAATCTTTTTTAGCTCTTAAATCTTGTCTTACATCAGTAATTATATCTAATAATTCATTGGATAAGTCAGAACCTGAATCATCTGAAACAATTATGGAAAATCCAAGTATATCTTCAATATTTTTAAATGTTTCTACAATAGAAATTAAAGTTTTTTCTGAAATTTCATTGTCATTTAAAGACTTGTTAATTTTGTGCGTGAAGTCAAAAAGACTGGATAAAGCAATAGGAGTATTAAAATCATTATCCATTGCTTCAAAGAATTCTTTTTTGAATGAAGATAATTCTGAAGCAATGTCTGATTCATCTTCTTCAGGAAGTGTTTCCTCATTTAGTTTTTCAAGAACATTTTTTCCAGTATTTTGAATACGTTTTAAACTATTTTCAGCTTGATTTAATATGTCATCACTGAAATCTATAGGACTTCTGTAATGTGTAGACAATACAAAGAATCTGTATACTTCAGGAGAATATTCTTTTAATAATTCCTTAATGGTTATAAAATTACCTAAAGATTTACTCATTTTTTCTCCACGTACATTTAAAAATCCGGTATGCATCCAATATTCTACTAACGGCTCTTTTCCACTTGCTGCTTCCATCTGAGCTATTTCTGCATCGTGATGTGGGAAGATTAAATCTAAACCTCCACCATGGATATTATATTGAGGCCCAAAATAACTTTCTGTGATTGCTGTATCTTCAATGTGCCATCCAGGTCTACCTTTTCCCCATGGTGAATCCCAATATGGTTCTTCATCCTGTTTTTTCCATAATGCAAAATCTTTTGGATCTTTTTTTGTAGTATCCACTTCTATTCTGGTGTTTTGTAAATCATCTAAATTTCTGTTAGAAAGTTTTCCAAAATCTTCAAATTTGGATACATCAAAATATACTCCGGTTTCTGTATCATAGGCATATCCCTTTTCAATTAAATTTTGAATTTGACCTATTATTTCATCCATGTGTTCTGTAGCTCTTGCATAGAAATTAACGTTATTTACATTTAATAAAGCCATGTCATCCAAGTATTCTTTTTCGAATCTATGGGATAATTCTAATGGATCTTCACCATTTTCTTTTGCCCTGTTAATAATTTTGTCATCAATATCTGTGATGTTCTGTAAGTAGAATACTGAAATTCCTTTGTGTTTTAGATATCTTACTATTACATCAAATGAGATGTATGTTCTTGCATGACCTATGTGAGAATAATCATATACAGTTGGTCCACAAACAAACAATTTCAATTTATTGTTTACCACTTTTAAATCTTCTTTTTCTCTGGTCATAGTATTATAAACTTTAATCATGAAAAAATACTCCTAGTATATTTTTGAAATAAATTAGAATCTAATAATAAATATGTAAAATGTAGTAATTATTTTTAATTGAAAATTTTTTGAAAAATAATTTGATAAAAATTAAGCCAAGAAAGGGATTTGAACCCCTGTGATATGGTCTGCAGCCACACACCTAAGCCTCTCGGTCATCTTGGCATAAAAAAAGTAACTTAACAATATACTTTATATTGATAAAGATATATAAACTTTTTGGATTAATATCATCAATTAGCAATAATTAAAGAATTTAAGTAAAAAACTGTTTAAAATAGTCCAATTAAAATTAAATTATCAATAATACACTCAGGAATAAATCTGTTAATTAAAAAGTAATTTATTATAAAAATTATATAAAAAAATAAAAAAAGATTTAAAAAATAAAAAGAAAATTATAAATCTCTGCATGCTAATGCTACATCGGTTGCTTTAACAGTTTTTCTTCCAGCGTGTTTTGCAAGTTTAACTGCTTCTTCTGCGATGTCCATTCCAATATCTTCAAGAACGTTTGCTAATTCAATTTTAGCATCATCACTAATTCTGTTAGCACCAGCATTTTTTAATAATCTTCCTACAGGAGCAATTGGTAATTCTGCCATATTTTCACCTCCATTATATAATATACTATTGAAAAACTACTATTTAAATATATCGTAATAAGAATGCCTTAGATTAGAAAATATAGAAAAATTTTGAATTTAAAAAAAAATATACAACATTCAAAGAATTAAATCTAAAATTAATGTGAAAGAAATAATTGTTGTAAAAATAAATCTATAAAAATAAAAAAAAAAATAAAAAAAATTATACTATAGGATTTTTAACAAAACCTATTCTAAATGAGTTTAAAATTACCAATAGAGTTAAACCCAAATCACCAATACCTACAGACATCATCAATGTAATAACTCCTAAAACTGCCAAAATTACAAACAATACTTTTACGGAAATTGCTGTAATAATGTTTTGTCTAATAATATCCATTGTTTTATGACTTAAACTGAATAAATATGGTAATTTTGTTAAATCATCCTGCATTAAAGCAATATCTGCAGTTTCTATAGCTACATCAGAACCTACTGCCCCCATTGCTATACCTACATTAGCTCTTGCAAGTGCCGGTGCATCGTTGATACCATCACCAACCATTGCAGTATCACCAAATTTATTTCTAATAGTATCCAATAAATTTAATTTATCTTCAGGCATTAATTCAGAATAAACATATTTTATTCCTAATTTTTCAGCAACACTATTTGCAGCTACTTTATTATCCCCCGTTAACATAACGGTTTGTACACCCATATTATTTAAATTTGAGATTACATCTTTTGCTTCATCACGTAATTTATCTTTAACTGTAACAATTCCAAGTAGATTTTCCTTATTTCCAATAAATATTACTGTTTTACCATCTTGAGCATACTTTTCAAGAATTGAACGGTCAACTTCAAAGGAACTTCCTTCAATTAAAGACTCATTAGCAGCATAGTATTCTTCATTATTAAATTTACCAATTATCCCTTTTCCAGGAATATTTTTGAAATCACTTATCTCTGTAAAATCAATATTGTTTTCGTTTGCATAATTAACTATTGCTTGTCCGATAGGATGACTGGATTTACTTTCTAATGAAGCTGCAATTTCAATTAATTGTTCTTCTGAATAATTATTATCGAAAACTTCGATGTCTGATAAAACTAATTTTCCTTCAGTTAAAGTTCCGGTTTTATCCAAAATTACTGCTTTAATGTTTCTCATTTCTTCAACATGAGAACTACCTTTGATAATTACACCCTGTCTGGTAGCTGATGTGATTGAAGAAACCATTCCTATAGGAGTAGATATTAAAAATGCACAAGGACATGAAATTACCATGATAGATAATGCTCTGTATACCCACTGTACCAGATTGTCTCCAAATAATAATGGTGGAATAAATGCTACACAAATTGTAATTACAATAATTATTGGAGTATAATATTTTGCTATTTTTTCAACTAAAGTTTCAGTATTTGATCTGTTTAATTGAGAAGATTTTACAAGAGAAACTATCTTTGAAATTACACTGTCTTTGGATTCTTTAGTTACTTCCACTTCCAAATAACCTTCCTGGTTTACAGTTCCGGAAAATACTTTATCCCCAATATTTTTAGTTACTGGAAGGCTTTCTCCCGTAATTGATGCTTGATTTATAGAAGATACTCCGGATATTACTTTTCCATCCAATGGAACTTTATCACCAGGTTTAACTATTACTATATCCCCAATGTTTACATCATCAACTTTTCTAAGTTCTTCATTATCTCCAATTTTTACTCTTGCTGTTTCAGGTGCAATTTCCACTAAAGATTTAATTGATCTTTGAGCTCTCAGTTCTGAATAATCTTCCAAGAATTCAGCTATATAATACAAGAACGTTACTGCTGCACCTTCTTCCGGACAATTAATTAAAAAGGATGCAATACATGCAATAGTCATTAATACTGCAGGACTAATTGTGTGTCTTTTAGTAATTGCATTCCATCCCATTATTGCTATTTGATAACCTGCTATTACTGCACCAACCATAAATACGATTGTTGCTGCCAAACCGTTCATTACTGAAAAATGTTCCAATATATGACCTAAAACAAACAAGATACCACTGGAAACTATAATTTGAATGGAACGGTTAGCCAATAATGGTTTTCCTTCTGCAATTACTGGTTCTTCTTCGTCATCATCAGAACAATCATCACAGTTACATATGGATATATTTACATCATCATCTTCATCACAACAACTACAGCTGTCCTCATGAGAATGCTCATCTTCATCCTCACAACTACAAGTATCTCCATGAGAATGCTCATGTTCATGATTATGATGATGTCCATGATGGTGGTCATGACTATGTTCATCATCAGAACAATCATCACAACTGCATATTTTTATATCAACATCTTTACTATAGTCTATATCTTCACTGTGGTCAAACTGTGAGAAATCTGTTGATTTCTGGTAATTTTCCAATAATTTTTTGTTATAATGCGTGTTTTTCTGGCAATGCCTGTCTTC
>NZ_JAEELZ010000037.1 GCF_016282985.1 Methanosphaera sp. | reverse complement strand
GGTTGAAATAGCATATGAAAATATATCTATGACAACAAGTTATGAAGAAGCAGCAAAGGATGCGGATTTGATTATCGAAGCAATCGCTGAAGATCCAAATCAAAAAATTCCATTTTATCAGGAATTATCAAAACATATGCCTGAAAAAACAATTTTAGTTACAAATTCATCTACAATGCTTCCTAGTACATTTGCAGAATATACTGGTAGACCTAACAAGTACTTGGCATTACACTTTGCAAATGAAATATGGAGAAATAATACTGCAGAGGTAATGGGTCACGAAGGAACGGAACAAAAGTACTATGATGAAGTAGTTAAATTTGCAGAAGATATTAATATGGTTCCGTTACAACTTAAGAAAGAACAACCAGGATATATATTAAATTCTATGTTGGTTCCATTTTTAAGTGCAGCTGAAGCGTTGTATGCAAATGATGTGGCTGATCCTGAAACGATAGATTTAACCTGGAAATTAGCTACAGGGGCGCCTAATGGACCATTTAGGATTTTAGATGTTGTCGGTTTAACAACAGCATATAATATTGTAATAATGAATCCCGAAGCAAAAGATCCAAATTCAACTCCGGGAAAAATAGCAGCAAAATTAAAGGAAAAGATAGATCAAGGAAAAACTGGAATTAATGCAGGAGAGGGTTTCTACAAATATAATTAAATAAAATTTTAAACTATTTTTATTTTTTTATTAAACTTTTCTCTTTTTTAAATTTAATTCTATTTTTCCTATTTTTCATAAATAATTTAAAAAAGAGGGGATATTATGACTAAACGAGTAAAATTACTTTTTGATAATAATTTTGAAAATGAGGAACGTGAAGTAATAGACAAATTAATTCAATTACAAGAAGCTTTAATGTTTAAAGATATAGATAAATTAGATGAACTTTTTGATGATTCTTTTGTATTAATTAGAGGTTCAGGAAGAAAAGAATCTAAAACTGAATTTTTAACAGATATATCAGATGATGTGTTACATTATAGGGAATCAAAAATAGAAGTACCTTCAATTAAAATTAAAGGGGATAAAGCATCAATTATTACAATAGTTGATCTTCGTACTTGTTTATTAGGAGTTCAAAGTATTTGGAATTTAGATTCTAAATTTGGGCTAAAGAAAATAGATGGTGATTGGTACTTTGTAAAATGGGATACATCTTACACACCAAAAGAACATGAAAATTAATTCTTTTTTTTATTTTTATTTTATCAATTCATTAAAATTCTTTTAAAAAGAATAAAATGAGTATATATATTTTTTTTAAGATTTAATCATAGTTAAAATCATTTTGAATTTTGTTTTTGCATGAAGTGCATGAGGAACATTTGCAGGCATAATAATCATATCACCTTTGTTTAATGTAAATTCTTCACCATCAATTGTTAATTGAAGTGTTCCATCAATAACTTGTACCATCGCATCAAAAGGTGCACTATGTTCTGATAAACCTTCATTTTCATCAAAAGCAAATATTGTAACGGTACCTGTTTCTTTGTTAAGTATTTCTGTACTGACAACAGATTTTTCTTGATAGTCTATTAAAGTTTCAAAATTTATTATTTCTGATGTATTTAAACTCATTTTTTCACCAAATTGATTAATATTCTAATTTTTTAATATCAAGAGTTATATATTTTTGTTACTCTAAAAGTAACTAATTTTTGATTCATCTATTTCTGATAAGTTATGCCCTTCTGGTTTACTACTGGCAATTCCTAATGATAATATTCCTACAACACGATATTTGCTATCCATTGAAAAAATTTCTTTAATTACTTCTTCTGATTTTTTATTGTCTGCGGAAAATCTTAGATGTGATTGACACCAACAACTTCCAATATCTAATTCATTTGCCATTAAATCCATGTATGCTAAAGCTATTGATGAGTCTTCAATCCAAGTATCTGCTTTTTCAGAATCAGCAAAAACAACTATTGCAGTATTTGCATTTTCAAGCATTGATGAACCAGATGCTTTTGATTTGGATAATTTTTCTAAAATTTCTTTATCTTTAACAACATAAAATTCACAAGGTTTTCTATTTCTACTTGTAGGAGCCAGTAATCCTGCTTGTAATATTTTTTCTATTTTATTTTCAGGAATTTCTTCATCAGTATAAGTTCTTACACTTCTTCTTTTTAATATTATTTCTAATAATGACATATTTTTACTTCCTTATTTTGTTTTTAAATTATTTCTTAATTTAATTTAATGTTTGAATGATGGGATCATATTCTTTTCCAAATTTTTTCAGTAGGTTCATTTCTTTCTTTATTAGAATTTATTTTTTAACAGCTATCTAAAATATGATATAATTTTCTATTAGTAATTATATTTAATTAATTAAATACAATTTTTTATAGTAATTTTAAGATGGATTATCAACAAAAATTTATCGGAAAAAATATTTTCTAAAATATATGAAAAATCAATATGATATGATATTTTTATAAAATAATTTGTATACTTCTATAATTTGATTTGTAATAATATTCTAAATATTCTAATATTAAAATAAGTGAATATTGTTAATTAAATTAAAAAATAATCTATAAAAATATTATATTATTTATTTTTTTTATTCTATTTTTTTCAAAACATTTATATATGATAATTATCATATAAGGAAGTAGGAAGCATATTTCCGATATGAAAAATATAATTTAATTAAAGCTTATGCGGAATATGATAATTCTTTAATAATAAATAATTAGGGTGAATTTTTATGTCAATAGAAGATGATAAAATAGATGAAATAATTAAACAGGTAGATCAATTTGGTTATAAATTTTTAAGATTACAATTTTCTGATATTCATGGTATTCCAAAAAGTATGGCTGTATCATTGAAAAAACCTGATGATGTTGAAGATATAATTAAAGATGGATTGTTATTTGACGGTTCTTCAGTACCTGGATTTACTGAAATAAACAATAGTGATTTAGCATTAAAACCAGATATTAGTACATTTTCTTCATTACCTTGGAGACCAGAAGATAAAGGAACTTGTAGATTCATATGTGATGTTTACAATACTGATGGAACACATTTTGAAGGAGATCCAAGAGGTGTATTAAAAAAATCATTGAAAAAAGCTGAGGAAAGAGGATATCAATTTAATATGGGTCCTGAACCGGAATTTTTCATCATTGATAAAGATGAAAAGGGTAATTATAAACCGGCAGATGAAGCAGATTATTTTGATGTTGAACCATTAGACCATGGAACTGATATAAGAAGAGAGATTGTTTTAGGGCTCGAAAAATTAGATTTCAACATAGAAGTTAGTCATCATGAAGTTGCTCCGGGACAACATGAAATTGATTTCAGATTTGCAGATGCATTAAAAACTGCTGATGCTGTAATTACTTTTAAACAAGCTATTAAAGCATTAGTTCATAATTTAGGATATAAAGTAACTTTCATGCCAAAACCATTCTTGGGTGTTAATGGAAGTGGAATGCATTGTAATCAGAGCTTATTTAAGGATGGAAAAAATATTTTCTATGATCCTGATACTGAAACTCAGTTATCTCAAGAGGCATTGTATTTTATTGGTGGGTTATTAAAACATGCTCCAGCATTATCTGCAATTTTATCTCCTACTGTAAATTCATATAAACGTTTAGTGCCTGGATACGAAGCACCATGTTACATTGCTTATGGTCTTAAAAATAGGTCAACATTATTGAGGATTCCTGCTTCAAGAGGTATAGGAACAAGAATTGAATGTCGATCTGCTGATCCTTCATGTAATCCTTACTTGGCATTTGCAGTATTGTTAGAAGCTGGTTTGGATGGTATGGATAATAAAATGGATCCTGGAGAACCAACAGAATTCAATGCATTTGAACATACTCCTGAAGAATTGGCTGAAAAAGGTATTAAAACATTACCAACAAGTTTATGGGAAGCTTATCATGAATTAGAAAATGATGATATTGTAAGAAATGCTTTAGGTGATTTCGTATACAATCAATTCTACAATATTAAACGTCAGGAATGGGATGATTATAGAATACAGGTATTTGATTATGAGCGTGAAAGATACTTAAATATATAACATTAGTAAATTCTTCATACTTTAAATGTTTTTTAAAGGAAAAAAAAGGGGTGATTAATAATGTGATTAAAAGTTCAATTTAAATTAAATATTTAAATTCTCCTCTAATCACCCCTAAAACATTATCTCTCTTAACCTCCCTTTTTTTAACTTTTTAATATATAAAATAAGAGTTAAGAGTTATATATAATTTTAATTATTATTTCTATTTTAAGTATTATTTTTTTTTAAAAAAAGTTATTGAGAAGTAAATTAATTCTTCTCTCTTTGGCGTTGAAATGGTTAATTCATGCTTTTACCGTACCAATGGTACTCCAGTAATATGGGATGCTTCCATTGTTAAGGCTACTAAATCTTCTTTCTCTAATTTTTCAATATCTGTATTTCCTGCTTGCTGAGTTAACATTTTTGCTTCTTCGGTCATTACTTTAATGTAATTTGCAACTTGTTCTCCACCTCTAACAGGATCCAATCTTCGTCTAAATAATCGATTTTGAGTTGCTATTCCTTTAGGGCATGTTCCTTTACTACATCCCTGACATACTTTACAACCTAATGAGATTAAAGCTGCTGTTCCAATATATGCTGCATCTGCACCCAATGCTATTGCTTTAGCTACATCAGCTCCGGAACGTATACCTCCTGCAGCTACAAGACTTACTTCTTCTCTAAGGTTTATATCTCTAAGAGCATTATCTGCTTCTAATATTGCTTGTATTGTAGGAATTCCAGAGTGTTCAGTAACTACTTCCGGACCAGCACCGGTACCTCCCTGCATACCATCAACAACAATTATATCTGCTCCTGCTTTGGCAGCAATTTTAACATCTTCCTTAACTCTACCTGATGTGAATTTTACCATAATAGGTATCTTCCAATCTGTTATTTCACGTAATTGATTAATTTTCATACCTAAATCTTCAGGACCTACTATATCCATATGTCTTGCAGGGCTTAAAGCATTAGTTCCTTGAGGTATATTCCTAATTTTTGCCACTTCTGCTGTAACTTTTTCAGCAAGTAAATGTCCTCCCATTCCGGCTTTTGAACCTTGTCCTATTTTTATTTCTATTGCATCTGCATTATTCAGGTAATTTGCTGAAACTCCAAATCTTCCTGAAGCATATTGAGCAATTAATTTGTCTGCAAAATGTCTTTCTTCAGGTAGCATTCCACCTTCACCAGTATTTGTTATAGTTCCGGCAAGTGTTGATCCTCTGGCTAATGCTATCTTTGCTTCTTTACTAATAGCTCCAAATGACATAGCTCCAATCATAATAGGCGTTGAAATTTTTATAGGATTTTCTGCAAACCTATCTCCTAATGTTACTTCTGAGTTACATGGTTCCCTGTATTTATCGATAGGTGGTCTTGATACTTGAGCAGGTAATATTGTTAAATCATCAAATGATGGAACATGACGTGTTGCACCACATCCTCTTACTTTGTAAGAACCTTCTATGGATTTTCTTTTAATTTCCAACATGGTATAATTTGACCAGATTCCTCTGTGTTCATCAGGTAATGGTGTTACATATATTGCATTATTTGGACACATTTCTTCACAAATTTTACAGCCAACACAGTTTTCTTGATGAACTGGTTGTGGTTCATCATTAATTATTTCATATACCCCATGTGGACAATTACTATAACAGCTATAACAATTTTTACATAAAGATTTTTTAGGATTGTCACATAAATACCAACAACATCCTGGTCTATCGTTATTTCGTTTACATATTTCTGATTTTCTGTTAACGTCAAATGGCATTTAAATCACATCCTTTTTTAATTGTTTTAAAGGTTTAAATACTGGACAAACAGAATACTTTGTTCCTGAAGCTTTAACTATTTCATCGATATCTTTTGTAAGTTTTGCTACAGGTTTCCAATCTAAATCCTCTTTTTTATCAACGATTAATGTTTCAGTCACTATCTTATTTGAAATAAGATAATCCAGTATTGTAGTTACCACAACTCCATCCTGGCCTCTATTATGTTTTAATGATTTTACAGTTAAAATTTTCCTATAATCACCAATTTTTTTACTAATATCATTTCTAAGATTGATAGGGACAAATGTTCTTGGACAAACTGTAAAACACATATGACAATCATCAGGACATTTTTTTCGTTTTTTACGTGGTTTTGTATTCTTGATTAAAATGTAGTCTTCAGGACATACATATTCGCAGGCTCCACAGAGTACACAAGCTCCAACATTGATTACATTTGCTCTTAAATCATCAAAGTTTGATTCAGAATTCTCTTCTAAGATATTTTCATCTGTTTTATCTCTTTGGTATAATACAGGACGTGCTTTTGATTCTCTTTCATTTATATTTTCAAGATTTTCTTTGGCTTTATTTGAAGCTATTCTCTCCAAAAGTTTCAATTGTGAAGGAGTTAATTCTTTTGCCTTAAGATATTTTTGTTTTATAGCATCTTCTATAATTTTTTCTCCTTTCTCAGTTCTGATAATTACTGTTGACCATCCATTTTCTGAACCAATAGAACCTACAGATACATCAGATGTTTCTGAAGTTAATTCTACACAAATATTACAGTTTTTTCTAACTACTGTCTTAGCTTTAGATAATGATATTTTTATTTGTTCACCATTTTTTAAGTTAAAAAATGCATATCCTTTTTCAATTCTGAATTTTTCAATATCATTCATTGTCAAATCAATACTTTCCAATAGTTTTGTAAAGTATAAGTATGAAAAGTTTTCCATACAGAATAAACCTATTTTAAAATATATTGGTGTTTCAGTGTAGTGTTGTATTTTTGATGCTGCCATTATTCCACAAGGAGTTCCTACCATAGCTATTTTATGTTCTGTCATTGTTTTCACCACATTAATTCCTGTTTGGAGTTGTTTGTAATTTTTTTGAAATTGGTATAATCAACATCTGTAATTTCAAATCCATATTTTGTTAATATTCTTTTCAATTCTTTTTGATCTTCTAAAGTGGTTTGTTCCATTTGTGCATGTTTTCCCAAACTTTTAACTTCTCCAAGCACATATATTGTACCTCTCATAATAGATTCACCAGCATCATCTGTCACATTTCCGAGTACTATCAAACGACCACCCATCATCAATAAACCAGTCATGTAACCACTATTTCCACCAATAATAACTGTTCCACCTTTCATGATTTCTCCAGTACGTGAACCTGTATCACCTTTCACAACAACGGTTCCACCATAAATTCCTTGACCTGCTCCATCACCAGTTCCTCCTTCGATAATTAATTCACCACAAGTCATATTATCTCCGGCAAACCATCCTGCGTTTTGTTTAACATGTATTTTTGGACCATCAACCATTGTTCCAACAAAATATCCTGCAGAACCATCAATTTCTATTTCAACTGATTCTGTTAGGCCTGCAGCTATATTATGGTTTGATTGTGGATTTTTAATAATTAATTTATCGTAATTTACTGCATGTTCTTTAATTGAACGATTCAATTCTTTTTCTTCCATATTTTTTGCATCTATTATATACTTTCTCACTTTTATTCCCTTCTTATAATGTATATGATCTAGTTTCTCCGGGTGCGATTTGTTCCACATGATCTGTATCCAACACATCCTGCAGTGACATTTCTTCGGAAGCTATTGCAAAAATGTCATCATTTTCTGCCATTACTCCCGGTCTAAGTCCAAGTTTATCTTTTGCAATTCCAATTCCATCAGGTGTTCCTACAAGTATGGAAAATGGACCATCCAAATCTTTTACAGCTTCTTCTAATACTTCTTCGAGTTTATATCCTTGGTTTAATTTATCTGCAATATAATGTACAATACATTCTGTGTCGTTTAATGTTTCGAAGATATGTCCCTTTCTTTCTAGAGGATCCCGAATTTTCCAGTAATTTGTTATTTGTCCATTATGTACTACAGTAATGTCTGGTCTAATATAACTTTGATAAGGATGTGCATGGTATCTGTCTATTCCACTTTCGGTAGCAAACCTAGTATGGCCTATTCCATGAGTTCCAGTTCTTTTTGTAACATTATATCTTTTTGCAATGTCTTTTACTTTACCGATGTCCTTTATCATTTCAAATGAATGTGAACCGTTAAGTACTTGTACATCATCAAGTTCATCTAAATTACGGATTAAAGGTTTTAACATTGAGTAATTATTTAGACTTATTTCGCAACGGTAAACATTATATTTTTCATCAGATTTGATTAATTCTTCCTGAAATATTGAGCTAATTTCTGTAAGTGTTGTTTTTACTTGGTTTAATGCTTCAGAATTATCTTTAATTTCAATGTTTAATTGATAATTATTTTCAGGTAAATTTAATCCTCCGTATATTGCAAATCCTGCTGAATCCGGTCCTCTGTGTTGTAAAGATTCAAGCATTGAAGTTAATGATTTGCCGACTTTATGTGTTTTTTTATCTTTATATATTATTCCTGCAATTCCACACATTTGATTACCTCATTATAAAATTTATATAGGAAGTCTTCTTCCGACTACCTTTTATGAAGATTCTATTTAAGAATTATTATCAATAAAAATTTTTCATATATTTATAAGTTGTTCCATTTCTTATTATAACAATAATTATGGAATTTTAAATAAGAATTATTATTTATTAATTTCTTTATTTTTTTTCAAAAGTTTTTCCTTTTAAAAGAAAACAAAAACATTATCTCTGTTATTATATTTGTTAATATGATATATATAAAATATGGTAATGTATAATTTAGTATTTAAATAAAATAAAAATCATTTTAAAAAAACTCTAAAAATTATTATTAAAATATAAAAATATTGAGTAAATTATAAAATTTTGAACATTGTATAAATAAAAAACCTATGATGTTTAATGTGAAAATAATTTCATGTTTGATGTTTTTTCATTATTTGGTTTGATTAAAATGACATTTTTTTTTTAAAAAAAGAAATAGTTAATCTACTCCTCCTTCTACTCTAAACTGTTCATATAAGGACTTGTAGTAACCATTACTTATCTGTATTAATTCGTTATGTTTTCCTTCTTCAATTATTTTACCATCATCCATAACAAGTATTTTGTCTGCATTTTTGATGGTTGATAATCTATGAGCTATAATAAAACTTGTTTTATTTTCCATTAGTTTGTCCATTGCTTCTTGTATTAATTTTTCTGTTCTTGTATCAACACTTGAAGTAGCTTCATCCAATATAAGTATTTTTTTGTTAGCTAATACTGTTCTTGCAATTGTTAATAATTGTTTTTGTCCTATGGAAATATTATCAGTATCTTCATTTAATACAGTATTATATCCCTCAGGTAATTGTTTTATAAAATGATCAGAATATGCTATTTTAGATGCTTCTATAACTTCTTCATCAGTAGCTTTTAAATTTCCATATCTAATATTTTCCATTATTGTGTCACTGAATAACCATGTATCTTGTAAAACCATACCTACCATTGATCTTAAACTGTTTTTATCATATTCATTAATGTTTACTCCATCAATTTTTATATCACCACTTTTTATATCATAAAATCTCATGAGCAATTTAATGATTGTTGATTTTCCTGCTCCAGTATGTCCAACTATAGCTACTTTTTCACCTTTATTTGCAGTAAAGGATAAATCTTTTATTACATCATTTTCATCATATCCAAATCTAACATGTTCAAATGTAATTTTGTCTTCAATATCTGTAATTCCTTTAATTGATAAGTTTTCTTCATTTTCAATTTCTAAGAACTCAAATATTCTTTCTGTTGCAGCTAATGCTGTCTGTACTATGTTCATTACTCTTGTAATCTGTTGAATTGGGTGAGTGAAATTTTGTATGTATTGGAAGAATGCTAATATATCACCCACAGTTATTGCCTTTTCCAGTACAAAAAATGCTCCAAGAACTGCTATTGCTACATAAGATAAATTTGATATAAAATTCATTATAGGACCCATTAAACTGGAATAGAATTGGGATTTCCACTCATGTGAGTACCATTTATCATTATCTTCTTTAAACTGTTTAAATGATTCTTCTTCCTGGTTAAATGCACGTATAATGTTTTGACCTGTAAATGTTTCTTCAATTTGTGAGTTAACACTACCCTTGTATTTTAGTTGATATTGATAAAATTTTTGTGAACGTTTAACTACAATACTTATAACAATAAAAGATATTGGAACAAGTATTACAGTTACTAATGTCATCCAAAGGTTAATGGTTAACATCATTACAAACACCCCTACAAGAGTAATGATTGCTGTCATAAATTGTAGGAAAGTTGAAGTAATTCCTGTTTGTAATGAATCCACATCATTTGTAACTCTTGAAAGAATGTCTCCTCTTTTATTTTTATCAAATTCCTCCATGGCCAGCATATTTACTTTGTCAATAAGTTGTTTTCTTAATTTATAACTGATATCTGTTGATATCTGAGTTAAGAACCAACTTTGTAAATATGTGAATACTGCACTAACGACATATAATACTGTTGCAACTAATAATAAGAAATATAAACTTTCAAAGTCAATACTTCCTGTATGGTTCATTATTTGTGTTATTCCATCATATATGATTGTTGTAGCTCGTCCTATTAATAAAGGACTTATCACGGTAAATAATGTACTAATTACAGCACAAATAAATGTCATTGATAATTTTAGTTTATAATCTTTTAATAAAGACAATACTTGTTTAATGGATTTTTTTGTATTGTTGGGCTTTGATACTTCTCTCCTATCTTTTCTCATAATGAACCACCCATATTTTCAAGTTGTGAAGATAAAATTTCTTTATATAATGAACATCTTTCTTTTAATTCATTATGAGTACCTTTATCAATTATTTTTCCATCGTCTAATACTATTATTTCATCAGCAAATTTAATTGTACTTATTCTTTGGGATACTAATAAAACAGAACTGCCTTCTGTGATTTCTTTAAGTTTTTCACGTATTTTCTTTTCTGTTGACACATCTAATGCGGAGAAACAATCATCAAAAAGATAAAAGCTATGTTTACCTATAATTGTTCTTGCTATGGACAATCTTTGTTTTTGACCTCCTGAGAAATTTGAACCACCCTGAGATACTTCACTTTCAAGATCTTTTATAAATTCATCTGCTTGAGCATTTTTTATAGCCTCAAACATTTCAGTATCATTCGCTTCATTTTTCCCTTTCCTTAAATTAGATCTAACAGTACCTGAGAATAATACTGCTTGTTGAGGTGCTAACGAAATCTTATTTCTCAAATTCTTTAAGTTAAACTCTTTAATGTTAATGTTATTAAGTAGTATTTCACCTGATGTAACATCCTGTAATCTAGGAATAAGATTTAATATTGTTGATTTACCACTACCTGTACCTCCTATGATGGCTGTAGTTTTTCCAGGTTCTAACTTGAAATTAATATTGTTCAAAGTTTTTCTTTCAGCTCCAGGATAAGTAAAAGAAACATTTTTAAATTCAATCACATCTTTTAATGATTCATCTTTGACTGTTCCATCAGTAATACTTATCTCTGTACTAAGAACTTCTTCTATACGATTAATGGATACAAATAATCTTGGAAGCATAATTACAAATCCTCCAATCATAATAAAAGATGCAACCATTTGGGTGGAATATTGTGTAAATGCAATAATGTCTCCTGTAAGTAATGTTCCATTTAACACATCAAAACTTCCAAAGTATAATATTAATACTATCATTAAGTTCATTATAAGATTCATTGATGGGATTAAAATGAACATGGTTCTATAAACTTTTAGATTCACTCTAACATATTCCCGATTATAAAAATCAAAACGTTCTTTTTCATATTCCTGTCTAACAAAAGCTTTAATAACTGGAATACCTAATAATATTTCTCGGGATACCCTATTTATTTGATCAACAATTTCCTGTGTTTTTTTGAAATACGGAAGAACGGTACTAATCACACTAACTAATAATATGGCTACAGAAATAAATGCTACAAATATTATCCAAGATAGATTGGATCCTATTTCAAATACTCTAATAATACTACCTATTGCTAATATAGGAGCGAAGAGTAAAGTTCTAAACATTATTCCAATAACATGCTGGATTTGATTTATATCATTTGTTGAACGTGTAATTAATGAAGCTTTAGAAAATTGATTTAGTTCGTGATTTGAAAAGTTTAATATTTTTTCAAATATTTTTTCCCGTAAATCTCTTGCATATGAACTGGATACTTTACTTGATATATAAGAAACGATTACTGTAGCAAATACGGATATTGTTACCATCAGCATCATGTTTAAACCAATGGATGAAATAAGATTAAAATCCGTATTTTGAATACCATTATTTACAATATCTGCAGTATATGAAGGGAGTGTTAAATCACAGTAAACTTCTATGATTAAAAAAAGCATCATCAGTACCAGTAGGGGAACTTTATCTTTCATTATCTTTAATATGTTCTTCATTTTCATTCTCCTTTTTTTGAAAAGTCAAGAGAATTTCATCCCTCATTTTTGTTGATTTCTTTTTAAATAAGTATTTTCTCTTCAAATTTTCTTGTAATTTTGGTTACATTAGTTTCACTAAAAAAATAAATGTTTTCTATTCGTTTATCTAAACTTTTCACTTGTTTTAATATTTTTCTTTACATTAATTCTTAAAAAAGTTTATAATTACTTGTTTATGTATATTTTTTTAAAAAATAATATAAATATTTAATATAAAAAAAAGAAAAAGAATTAATTCATTCTCAAGTCTAATAATTCCTTAAGTTCTCTAATATTCATTTCAGTGATGAATTTTTCACCAGTACCTACAGTAATATTAGCCAGTTCTTCTTTATCATGAATCATCGTGTTAATCTGTTCCTCAAAAGTACCCTTGGTAATGAACCTATAAACCATAACATTTTCATCTTGGCCAATACGATATGCTCTATCTGTAGCTTGATTTTCAACAGCAGGATTCCACCATAAGTCATAATGTATGACATTTGTTGCTGCTGTAAGATTTAAACCGGTACCTCCAGCTTTCAGTGATAAAATAAATATCTTATTTTGAGAATTATTTTGGAATTTGTCAATCAATTCGTCACGTTTCATACGAGAAAGAGAACCATGTAAAAATAATACTTCTGTATTAAATTTTTCTTCTATTAGTTCTTTCATAATCTCTCCCATTTTAACGTATTGTGTGAATATTAATACTTTCTCATCGGATTCAACAATATTTTCAATCATATTGATTAATACTTCCATCTTTCCGGAATCTTTTATTTTTGCTTTATTGGCCTTAGTAAAGTGTGAAGGATGATTACAAATTTGTTTTAATGAATTGATAAGTTTAAGTACCAACCCTTTTCTTTTCATACCTTCATTTGCTTCAACTTCTTCCATAGTGGAGTTTAAAACTTCCTGGTATAATGAACTTTGATTAGCAGTTAAATTACAGTAAATATCATTTGTCATTTTGTCAGGTAAATCTTCAATAACATTTTTATCGCTTTTCACTCTTCTTAATATAAATGGTTCAGTTATAAGTTTAAAATTATTTAAAATATCAACACTCCTTTCTTTTTCGATAGGGATAATATAATTTTTTCTAAATTTCTTTAAACTAGTTAAATAACCTTTATTAATAAAATCAAATATGCTCCAATATTCAGATAATCGATTTTCTACAGGAGTACCACTTAAAGCGATTCTATGTTTGGATTTAATAGATTTTATGGATTTACTTTGTTTAGTGGTTGGATTTTTTATGTTTTGTGCTTCATCAACAACACTTAAAAACCATTTTCTTTCTTTGAATTTTTCTTCGTCTCGTCTAATTACACCATATGACGTTAAATAAATATCATAATCCTCTTTTGGGAATTTTCTATTTTGTCCATGATAAATATAAGATGTTAATGTCGGAGTAAATTTTTTAATTTCTTCCTGCCAATTTGTTAGTAAACTTGTAGGTGCAATAATCAATACTTTGTCCTTTTTTAGTAATCCTTCATTTTTAAGATATAATATAGTGGTTAAAACCTGTAATGTTTTTCCTAAACCCATATCATCAGCTAATATTGATCCAAAACCTGTTTTAATATTTTGTACTAACCATGAATAACCAGTTTTCTGATATTTTCTTAAAGTTGCATTTAATTCCTTTGGTATTTCAATTTCATCCTTTTCTTTAATTTTTGTTACCATTTGCATTAGTTCATTATCTATATTAACTTCTGCACCATTTACTTCTCCACTTAAAGTAGCTTTTAATAATTCATGTCTATTAAGTTTTTCAGGTAATTTGTCGATTTGTTTAATTAATGATTTAGTATCTTCTTCATCTAAAATTACATAATCATTTGCTAATTTTACAAGTCCCTGAGATTTCACGGATAACTTTTTAAATTCATTAATATCATATTTTTTATCACCTATTGCAACTTTCCAATCAAATTTAGTAATATCTTTAAATGTAAGATATCCTTTTTCATTTTTAGTACCTGCAATATCTAATACTAATTTAGGTTTAAACGCTCTTTGAAGATTTTTTGGAAGTATTAAATTAATTCCAATTATTTCAAATAAAGGTAATATGTTGATAAAAAACTTTGAAAAATCATCTAAATTGAATTCCAGGTTTTTATTAATGTCAATTGATTTATGAAGTTCTGGAAATATCTCATTGATAAGATAGGTATCACTGATTAATTGGACTTTCAAATTATTGTCTGTTGTTTCTTTTATCACATTATGGATTGGTGTTATTTCACCATCACCAACTCTAACTTGAACACTTACATCAAACATTGCATATTCTTCATTTATCACTAGGAATAATTCATAATCTCTGGAATTTAAAATAAATTTGGATAACCATTGATTTATCAAGTTCTCATAATTATTTTCATTAAGACTATCAAATTTTTGACCATTAAAGAAAAATAATTGTACTATTGAATTATCATATGTTTTTTTAAATGTTTTTGTAGCACCAAATACTAAATATTTTTCAAAAAATCCTTTAACAAATAAGCTTACAGCAGAAATTATTTGATCTTTTCTGGATAATTCTTGATTATTAAATGTAATCAAATCATCGGGACATGAAACTGATAACTTATTTATTATTTCCATAATATTATTGTTAAAGACTGCAGGAATCCATCTTATATAATAAACATCTTCACTCTCAAAAAATTCCGGTATTAATGCATGTTTTTTAATTAATTCTATTGTAAATTGATATATATCATAGAATACTCTGATATTTTTATTAAATTTAGAAATATTACTTTCACCAATTTCTGTAAAAAATGAAAATAACATTTTTTCAGATTTTTCATTTTTAAATGATAATTCAGTGCCCGTTTCAATTTTATCAATTTTGTATTCATTATTTAGGTTAATAGTGAAATTGTCCCATTGGTTAGGTTTATTCCATCTTTCTAAAAATATGTTTTCTAACCATTCTTCTAATTCATCATCTCCTTTCTCAAATATTTTTGTTTTTTCTTTTTCAAAAGGGATGTATGGATTATATGTATTATTTAAATTTCGTGTGTATTCGTCAATATCTTTCTTTGCAAAACGTTCCATTGAACTATAAACACTTTTCAATATGTTTTTAAAATCTTTTTCATAAAATAAAGGTTTTTCATTTAAAAGAGTGAATATTAAATTCATTAAATCAGGAATATTCGTGAAATCTATTGAATCCTTTTCAATATTTTTGTCAACATCTTCATTAATAAACAAATCATTTATATTTTTAATGTTGCTGCTTGTAGAATTATAATCCAATAACTCAAGTAAATCACATCCCTGGAGTTTAAATATGTTGAAAGGATCCTTATCTACTTCGTGAGTGATAATATATATCAATGCAGCAACATGTTTACAGATATGTGCATAATCTGGACAATTACAAAATGGGGTAATATCTTTAGCATTTTTTGGGAAAACTTGTATATTTTTTTCTGTTAGCTCTTCATATAGTTCTCTAGGAAGTTCGTGATTAAGTAAAGAAGATAAAATTGATTCAGAAGAATTAATTGTTTTTAATATTTCCTTTTTTTCATTTTGATTAAAGGTTCTAAATAGAACGCCTGTATCATAAAAATCATTGTATTTTCCAGAAACTTTTGCACCAACATAATTGTCTTCGATATTTATATCATATACTTTTCCTGAATTAGCATATGTCTTTCCACGTGGAATTCTATTTGTAAAATCAACACTATTTAAAGCATTCATCCAACTATTACCCCACCAAGTTATTCCATATTTCATAATTAAATTTTTGATTGTTTTCCTTTAAATTTTTTTTACTATTAAATAAAAATTTTTTAATAATAACTCTAATTAATTATTTTTAGAAGAAATGGTGATTATAGCGTTTAGTAATTATTGAAGTTCTCAATAAGTTTAACATTATTTTTTTTTGAAAAGATTAATTTTTTTTACATGATGCTGAAAAATGGTTCATACTTTATAAATATGTCTAAAAATTTGTTCTTTTAGAAAAATATGGGGGTGAAGTGATAATATCTTTTTAAGTTAAATTTATAAGGAAATTAATTTAAAATAAGTTAATTGCTTTGATTTTTATAATTTTGTTATTAATTAAAGAGATTGTAGTAAAAATTGAAACCTAATAATTTTTAGAAATTAAGTTTAAAATATATAATTTTTTTACTATCTCCTTAAAGAAAAACATTTAACTTAAGTTGAGGTCTATTCTTTTTAACAGTTTTTGTTGTTCTAATTTAATTTCTTTAATTTTTTGTTCAATATCATTTATTTCTTTAATTGTTTCTTGAATGTTGATTTTTTCTTTTTCTTCGTAAGTATTTACATATCTTTTAATATTTAGATTGAAGTCATTTTTTTTAATTTCATTTATGTCTGCAAAATGGGAATATTTTTCAATTTCTTCTTTTTTCTTGTATGTTTGTACTATTTTATTTATATCTTCTTTTCTTAATTTATTTAAATGAGAACTATTATCATATTCATTAGAAGCATCAATAAATAAGATTCCATCTTCTTTATTCCTATTTTTCTTAAGAATTATTATACATGTGGGAATGTTCTTGTTGAATGTTTTTTCGGGTAATCCAATAATAGCATCAATGTAATTTTTTTCTTTTAAGAAAGTTTTTCTAATATCTTTTTCGGCATTTGATCTAAAAAGAACTCCTTGTGACATTATCACAGCCATTATCCCATCTTCCTTTAGTGGATATATCATGGTTTCAATAAATGCATAATCTGCTTTAGATTTTGGAGGTAATTTTTTGTAAGTATTAAAACGTTCATCTTTTAATAATTCTTCATGTGCCTCCCATTTTTTTAAGAATGGGGGGTGTGAAATTACTACATCTATTGGTGGTATATCTCTTCTTGAAGTAGTTGAGTCTTCATTATATATTTCAAAGTTATTTGGATTAATACCATGCATAATTAGATTCATTCTAGCTAAATTAAAATTATTTCTATTAATTTCTTGACCAAAATAGTTTTTTACATTAACTTCTTCTTTTAAAATCATTAATGTTGAACAGGAACCACAAGTAGCATCGTATACATTATCAATTGTGTTTTTTTCTATTGAAACTAATTTACTTAGTAATATGGATATTTCATTAGGGGTATATGATTTTTTTAAAAAGAATTCCATTAAATAATTTAATTCATCGTAAGTTTTACTGTTAAATTCCAATTTATTAATATTTTTGAGGATTGATTCAAATAAGTTTTTAATTTCATCATTTACATGTATATTTTCAAAGTTCACAAAATCAAATATATCATTTAAACTTTCTTTTTGGAATTCAACATGTTTGATAGCATAATCTAATTTTTTCAAGATTCCTTCTTCTGAAATAATACTTTGATATAAATAGTCAGGTTTTATAAAATATCCTAAATTCTGTAAAGATTCTTTTTTAATTGTTTTTCCATAAAAAGCAATGTTTTCTTCTTCAAATGCTTCTTTGTAATTTATATTAAATTTAAATAATTTTTTATTGTTTTCTTTTTCTATCTTTTCTGATAAGTATTTGAAGAAAATTGCCCCTATTATGTTGTGTTGGAATCTTTCATATTCTATATGTCCTTTTAATTTCTCAGAAGATTCAAGTAGTATTTGATTAATTTTCACCATTATCATTTTCTCCAAATATTATTTCTTCTAATAAATCTTTTTCTAAATTTAATTCTTTTTCAATCATTTCTTTTTTTTCTTTGTGTGTTAAGATAAGTTTTTTATAAATATCTTCATTCTTTTCATTTGTTAAAATAATATCGAAATCTTTGATATTACCTATATTAATTACTTTAACACTTGTTTCATCTGCAAATTGATAAATCTGTTTTTTAATATATTCACTGTTTAGATAAAAATTAATTATCTCCGGCGAATATTTTTCATAAACTTTTATAATTGCATAATTTGATGTTGTTGTTATATTATTTTCATTAAATTCTATGATTCTGGAGGTGTAGGGTGGTGTTAATTTTAGGATAATATTTCCTTTTTTAAGTAAATATTTTTCATCGATTTTTTTATCTGTATTTATTTTATTTAGTTTATTTTGGTTAATTTTATAATTATTTTCATTATTTAAAGTAATTATCTTATATTCAAATTTGTTTTCTTTATCTTTAAAAGATGATTTTCTCAATCCACTATGTACTTCTGCTATCTTTTTAAGTTTAATTCTTTTAATGTCAATACTTCCTTACTATTTAATACTATTAAAATATCTATTCTTTTATTTAATAATTTTTTTCTATAAAAATAGATAAAAGTTTCATATTTTTTTATGAAAAATTTATTATATTTTTTTTTACTATATTTTTTTATGAAAAGTATATATAAGACAAAAACCAAATAAACTATTAGGTAAATTATTTTTTTTAAGATTAATATTATATACTTTTTATATTAAAAGAGGTGAATAAAATGTCTCATAAAGAAGAACATGCTTGTTGTAAAGGAAAAAATCATGGGCATTCTGGAGAAGAATGTTGTAATGATAAAAATGAGAAAAAATGTGACAAACATGAAAATAAAAAAAATTGTGAGATGAAACAAAGATGTTGTCATAGAAGAAGACAAGGAATGCATTTAAGAATTAAAAATCTTTAATATGTATTCTAATCTTTTTTAAATGTCTTGATTTATTTACTTTTTTTAATATTTTTAGATAATTATTGTTCTATTTTTAGTGATTATTATTTTTCCATAGTTTTTCTTTTCTAATTAGTTCTGTAAAACAAATACATCCGAATCCTTTATCATATTGATTTATATTCTCTTTTTTGTCTTTGTTATCAATACAAATAGCTCCTAATTCTTCACAAATTGTTGGAATATTAAATTTTCTTATACTTAAATTTCTATTGGAGGTGGATTGAAATTCATCTTGAGTAACGATACATAAATCATGATGATACGCGTAAGTAATTAAGTATGGATCAGCATCATTTGGGTTTTCTATTTCATAAGTATTAAAATATTCGGGTTGTTTGGATTTAAGTATATTATAAGTGGTTACAATTTCATTAGTGATACTTTCTTTGAAGATATCTTCATATTCTTTACAGAAAAAGTCATCGTCTAATTCATTTTTAACTTTATCAATGGAGATGGCGTTTCCGTTTTCGATTAATTTTATGAAATTTTCAAAATGTACTGGAAAGCAGGATTGATCGTATTGTTGTCCACTTTGAAATCTAACAAAGATGTTGGTGTCAATCAAATATTTTGGATTATTCATCGTCTTCCTCCATTTATTTTTTCAATTACAAATGGAATTGCCATATAAGGTACTCCCAGTTCATTAGATAAATCTAAATCATTAATAAGTTCTTCATCATAGGCTTCTAACAATAATTCAATAAATAAATGTCCGTTTTGGTTAACGTTTTTTGATGCAATAGTTTTAAAACGTTGTTGTTTGCTTCTTTTTCTCTTTTTAGGAGTATTTTTAGTAGTATCTGCTTCTTTTTCAACACTTTTTTCTTCAGATTTTTTATCATCTTTATTGTATACTCGTTTAACTAGTTGTTCTTCCATTTCTTCTTCTGATAAAATATTTAAGTTTTTTAATCTATACAATATTGTTTCCATGTTTGCATTATATCTGGTTGATACTATCCTTATAATAGAATTTACATTGCTTATTTTAATATTTTTGATTTCTTTAGATGGCATTAAGATTTCTGAAGCAATTGAATTACATAACTCTTCTTCTTTTTCTCTATTATAATCTCCACTAATTCCATCTTTACCAAGTAATAAATGAGCATATTCATTAAACAATGAAAATATTTTCTCTTTGTCTGAATTTCTATTGTTAATTCCAATAAGAGGTAACTGTCTATTATTGAAAGCATATCCTTTTATATCATCTGGCTTAATATTGTAAAATTTAAAAATTAATATATTCAATGATTCAAATTCTCTAATCCACTGGTTAATATTATAATTATTTAATTTAACAGCATTCACATCTAAAGAATCTTTAATAATATTAATTATTTCAGTTTTATTTGGAGCTTTTTCTTGATAATATTCAAATTCTACGTTTTTATTAAGTTTTTCAGCTATATCTACTAAAAAAGCTCTTTTACGTTTTGCATGTTTTATTTCTTTTAAAATATCTGGATTTGATAGAATTCGTTTATCATTCATTGTCCTATAATCTTTAATATATTGTTCTATTTTAGGGGGTGTTGTGTTATTTAAAAATAATAAAGGACTAACATCATAAAGATTGGCTAATTTGTTGATGTTTTTATATGTTAGTAGTCCTGTTGATTCCCATTCTTTAAGAGTTGATTCTTTAATCTTTAACTTTTTACTAGCTGATTCTGTACTAAAGTTAAGAGATTTTCTGGACCAGATTATCCATTCGGGATTAACTTTAATGCTTTGTGACATATTTAATTTCACATCCTTAAAATAAATAGAACTATATTATATAAAAAAGTATGTAATTGGATGTATTTAATTTTTTTTTAGATACAATGAGTTAAGTATAGAAGAAATATTTATACTTCATTTATTATATGATATTTTTTTAAAATAAATTTTAAAATTATAATATATGGTTATTAACAAAGAATTAATTAAAGATATTGTATTTTTTTAAAGGGTGATATATTGAAACATTTGATTATTGATAATGAGAAATGTATTGGCTGTAGTTTATGTAAACAAGTTTGTATACGTGACAATATTGAGATAGTTGATAATAAAGCAGTTGATTTGGAAAACAATTGTTTTGATTGTGGACAATGTTCAACATTATGTCCTACAAATGCAATTAAAATTAAAGCATATGCTGGTCAAGAAGATAGGATAATGGATTATGATCCGGATAATATTCCGGTAAATTATGAAGATTTATTACAATTTTATAAGCAACGAAGAACATGCAGGTGGTTTAAGGACGAAAAAATATCTCATCAATCTATAGAAAAATTGATGGAAGCTGCATATTATAGTCCTAATCGACAAAATATTCAGGATGTGGAGTTTGCACTTGTTGAAGATAAATTAGATGAATTTATTGATCATGTTTACAATATTATTAAAGCTAAAGAGGATGAGTGCTTTAGAATTGAACAAGTTGGAGCTTATTTAAACGATGTTAATAGAAATCCAAAAAGACATCCCTTATTATGGGAAGGACAACAATTACTGTTAGCATTTTCAGAAAATAAGACTGATGCAGTAATAGCTATGACACGTTTAGAATTGTTGGCATATACATTAGGTTTTGGTGGATTTCATTCATTATTCATAGGTATGGCTGAAGAAATTGATAATGATAAATTAATGGAATTTTTCCCGGAAATTGATTCTAATAAACATATGTATGCAGCTTTTGTTATAGGAATTCCAAGATTAAAATATAGAAGAACCAGACCTCATAAAGAAATAAAATTAACAATTAAATAATTTTTTTTTAATATGATGATGATATATATTATTAAGTGATTATAAAAAATTTTTAGGGTTGTTTTAAAAATGAAAACGATAGTTGTAAATGCTAGTCCACGTAAGAATTGGAATACAGCAAAACTTATGAAACAAGCACAAAAAGGTGCTGAATCAGTAGGAGCAGAAACAGAGTATATTGATTTGTATGATTTGGATTTTACAGGTTGTCGAAGTTGTTTAATATGTAAAATGAAAGATAAGGAACGTTGTAAATGTTTCTGGAAAGATGATTTATCACCACTTATTGGAAAGATATATGAAGCAGATACCTTGCTCATAGGTATTCCTATTTATATGGGAGAACCTGCAAGTCAGTATAAAGCGTTTATTGAACGGTTAATATTTGTTGCATTATCTTATGATGGTGGAAATTACTTTGAAGGTAAAATTAATGTTGGATTAATATATACAATGAATGCGCCTAAAGAATATTATGAAAGTGATTATAAAGATAAATTTGCCAGTTTTGAAGGTTTATTCAACTTTTTAAATGGTAAAGTAGAGATATATCCGTCATGTAATACATTACAGGTAAATGATTATAGTAAATACAATATGGGAATATTTGATGAGGAAAATAAAATAAAATCTAACAATGAACAGTTCCCTATTGATTTAGAAGAAGCTTTTAAAATGGGAGCTAATTTAAGTTCAGAATAATAAGAATAATGTAAATATTTTATAACAATATTAAAACAAAAAAATGGATGAGTAACAATTTACTCTCCATATAAACTATATTTTATAATTCTATCTGATATTTTATCAATTATACCTGCAGGTATTTTGGTTTGTACTACTTTTAATGGTATTTGTTTTCCTGTTAAACTATATGTTCCCATATGCACGATGTTTTCTTGAAAAGTTGATGTTCCTTTTTCTTCATTTAATCTGGCTGTCCTAATTTGATTGCTTGTCAATGCCTTAATGTATAATTGCATTTTCTTGTTATCCATTTTAATTACAATTTTTCTAGGGATTAAGCATCCAATCTTTTCTTCACTTGTCACATAATCAACAAAGTCCAGATTTGTATCTAATACTTCTTTATGATTAGTACTATTGTCTTTAACAAATTCCTTATTTGATTCTATTATTTTTCCATCACGTACTGTTATTATTCTGTCTGCTTGATTGGCAACTGTAGGATCATGGGTTACTACTATTAAGGTTACATTACATTCTTTATGTAGTTTTTTTAGCAGATTCATTATTTTCTGACTTGTTTTCGTATCTAAAGCTCCTGTGGGTTCATCTGCTATTATGATTGATGGTTCATTTACCAATGCTCTTGCTATTGCAACACGTTGTCTTTGACCACCAGACATCTTTGTAGGATTTTGATGAATCTTATCTTCTAAACCAACACTTTTAAGTAATTCTATAGCTTTATTTTCACTAGTTTTATTAACTCTTAAGTGTTTTCCAATAAGAGGGATTTGAACGTTTTCAAGTACACTAAGATTTGGAATTAAATTATGTAACTGGAAAATAAATCCAATTTTTTGACTGCGAAACTTAGATAAGTTCTCTCTGGAATTGTTTAAATCTATACCATCAACTGTTATACTACCACTATCGGGAATATCCAGTGCTCCAATCATATTGAGAAGTGTTGATTTACCACTACCCGATGGACCAATTATAGATACAAATTCTCCTTTTCGAATATCCAGGTTAATTCCATTCAATGCCTTTGTTTCACCATTATCATAGAATTTCTTTAAGTTTCTAATACTTACAATATTTGACATAGGAAACCCTCTATTCGTATCTTAATGCTTCTGTCGGTGATAATCTTGAAGCTTTAATGGCCGGATATAAACCACCAATAATACCTACGCTTAATGCTACTAAAAATGCTTTGATGAATATGTTAATATTATATATTATTGTCATATTGTCTCCGTTCAGTTTAAATAGTATGAAAACAGCCAGTACTCCTAAAATTGATCCAATTATTCCGGATATTATAGTCAGAACTATTGATTCACCCATTATCATAGAAAGGATTCTTTTTTTACTCCATCCTACTGACTTTAAAACACCTATTTCACGTGTTCTTTCAAAAACTGTCATCATCATAGTATTTATAACACCCAAACCACCAATTATTATAGCTAATGCTTCAATAGCAGTAGTTGCTGAATTAATCATACCGAGGGTATCATCGATAGTTTGAGTCATTTCTTCAGCTGTAATTGTTCTTAATGTATCGTTATATTCATTTTTGATTTTATCGTTTACTGTAGTTAAATTAGCATCTTTTTTTATCTTAATGGATATGCTTGAAATTTTTTCTTCATTATCTGTTAAATTCTGTAATTTGCTTAAACCAGTATACATTGCAGAGTCATAGAAGATTGAACCAGTTTCATAAATACCAGTAATTTTAAATTCTTTTCCATATACGTCTACTTTGTCGCCTATTGTATAGTTTTCTTCTTCGGCCAGACTTTTTCCGACAATCAATTCATTTTCATTTTCATTAAATACACTACCATTTATATTGTTTATACCAACAATAGATAGATCATCGGTTTTTGCACCATACAGACTAAAACCGTATCTACTGGAATCACTCTTTTTTGATGTATCAATTACAGTACTTTCAAGCATCCCCGCAGTTTTTTCAACTCCATCAACTTTAGATAATTCTTCAACATAACTCTCATTAAGATTACCTGAAGATGACGCTAGGGAACTACCTATTTTGGTGGCTGTAATCTCTGCAGATCCTTCTTTTAATGTTGTTTCTGTTGAATCTTCAAGTGATACAGTTATTAATCCCAATGCTACTATTGTAGCAATACCTATAGCTATTCCTATTATTGCAAGTAAACTTCGGGTCTTATTTCTAAATGGATTTTTAAGAATTAATTTAAAGTAATTCATATTGCACCTTTTTCTTGTAAGTAATGGAAAATTAACAATATTCTCCATATTCACATCCGGTATTTTCTATTTTAACATGATCTATTAATGTTCCATCTTTTTTATATAATTTTATTTCACCATAACCGGTTCCACCATTCCATAGACGATTATGTAACTTAAGGCCGTTTGGTGCTTCATAGTTTATAAGTAACATTTCATCCCGTTTGCAATGTAATTCTAATTCAATATAAGAATTCTTATTTGAAGCATTAATGGTCCATGTATGAATTTTTTCACCTTCTTCAAAGTCAAAATCTATTTTTACAAGATTCCAAAATCTAGCAAAGTTGTATTCATACATTTTTCCTTCATAATAAAATCCTATTAGTAATTTTCGAGGTATTTCAATACCAAAAGCTTTAGGTCTTCCCCCACCAGCTTCAAAAGCTGAATTATTTAATTTTTTACCACTAATTAAACTGGTGATGTTACATGATGAAATCCATAGCCAAGGGCTTGTGAAGTCTCCACCCCAGTTTTTATCAGCATAACCGTAAGATTTTTCTGGTATTACTTCATATTCTTCTCCATCAAGAATAATTGTACCGGCATACTCAGTTTTAATACCTTCTGCGTGCCAAAACATTTCAAATGAATTTAATTTTCTAAATAGTTTACTTGCACCATAACCTACATTAAAAGATATTTGTTTATTTATATCTAAATTCCAAGACATGCTGCCGGCATCACACATATACTCTGGATGTTCTGAAGCTTCTTCTTTACTTACATTACATGAACCTTTCATATGAGTTTCCGTTAAAGTACAGTCTCCTACTTTTATATCTAGTTTATTGGATGGACAATGAAAGTCATTCATAGAATAAAAATTATGGATTTGTTTAGCATTTTTACCCCAGCATCCAACTTTTATCATACAATAAGATGGTCTTTTACCTAATTTTTTATTTTCAGGATTTTGTCCTAAGGTTGGTTTATCTTCTGCTAAAGCAGGATTACAAACAAAATATTCTATAAAGAATGCTTTAGGTTCTTTTGTTTTTTTATTATACGCTGTAAGAGAATGCCACCACCAGTCATATCCTTTTGTTGCTAATGGTCCTTTAAGCATGTAATAATCTCTTTCTATATCACTTTTATTCACGGCAATCACATCAGTTAATAATAATATTATATTATTTTTATCTAATTGATTATTTATTAAGAGTATTATTAATTATTTTTCTTAATTTTTAATATTTTAACAATTTATTTTCATTTTATATGTTAATAAGAACTATTAAGAAAAAAATAGTTGGTGTAGTATTTTAATAGGTAATAATTTACTTAATTCTCATTTAATTTCATAAATAATTTGATTAAACTAGGAATAGGGTTATGAAAGAGAGCATTCTGTAGTTTAATATAAAAATAAGACTTTTTTATTGAAGATTTCTAATACTATTTATGAAAATGTTTAAAGATATAGAAAAATCAATTTTAATTCAAAAAAATATTTAAAATGGGTAGTTAATTAAAAAAAACTTTGAAGAGAGTTTAAACGGTGAGGAATAATTCATATTTTATTATATTACAACTTTATATAATAGTTTTTTAAGTGTTTGTACTTCTTCTGGACTCATATTGGATGTTACTTTATTTTCCCAGTCTCTTATATATTCTATATATTTGTCTGTTATTTCCATTCCTTCTGGTGTTAGTTTTACTATTTTTATTCTATGATTATCTGGATTTTCATATCTTTTTATGTAGTTTTTGTCTTCAAATTTTCTAAGAATTTTTGCTGTGTATCCTTCACTGACTTTAAATAGTTCTACCAGTTCTTTTTGTGTTGTTTTTTCTCCAAATCTTATTCTTAGTAAGAATGGAAGTTCTGATCTTGTTATATCATCATCAGTTAACTGTGTAGTTATGTATTTTCCATAATTGGATATCATTTCTTCTACGTAATGATATATGAATATATTTTCGATATTATCTTTTTTAAATTGTGGTGGTAGTGACATAATATAACTCCTTTGTATTATTATATATTGGTTTCTATATATAAATACTGTTATATAGAAACTCTTTCCATATGAAAGTATTTATATGATGTTTATTAAATAATAATATAGTAAAAGGTGAAAATATGGTTAAAGAATTTAATGTTGATATGGAAAAAATTACGCCCGAAGAACTGGAAAAATTAGGTAAACAAACAGAATTATTATTTAAAATTAATCATACAATGCCACTTTCTGAAGAATATGATGTACTTATCAATGAATTGTTTGAATCAAACACTGGTTCAAATTTTACACTACGCACTCCATTATCAGGTACATCTTTCGAAAATGTAAAAATTGGGGATAATGTGTTCATTAATAGTAATTGTTTAATGATGGCTAGAGGTGGAATAACCATAGAGGATAATGTTATGCTTGCAGCAAATGTACAGTTACTATCTAACAATCATGATGAATATAATCGTCAAGTATTAATCTGTAAGGAAATAACTATCAAAGAAGGTGCATGGATTGGAGCTGGGGCCAGTATAATGCCTGGTGTTACAATAGGTAAACATGCTATAGTGGGTGCTGGAGCAATTGTTACAAAAGATGTTCCGGATTATGCTGTAGTTGTTGGAATTCCGGCACGTGTTGTTAAAACATTGGATGAAAATAAATTTTAGGTGAGTAAATGTCTGATGTATCTCTAATAAATCATTCTGAATTTGATTCTATTCAAATGGAAGTACTTCATAAATTCGAGGAATTTCAACAAGCAATGATAGATAAAGATGCTAAAATGTTAAATTCTATAATGGATGAAGATTATACTCTTATTCATATGTCAGGTAAAATCCAAACAAAACAAGAATATATTGAAGATATTGTTAATGGTATTTTGAATTATTATCATTCAACAATAATAGAGCCTAGTATAGTTATTCTTGAAGAAAAATACGCTAAATTAAATGCTGATGTTGAGTTAGATGCAAAAGTTTATGGTATTAAAGGTACATGGACGTTACACACTGAGATTTTAATGGAAAAAATTGAAAATAAATGGATTTTAAGTAAATGGGAAAATTGAGAATATTTTTTTTTAAAATATTACTTTCCCTAGTAAAAACTTTCCTTAGGATAGTTTATATATTATTAATTTAACTGATAATGTCTCTTAAAGAAGTGATGAATATGGATTATATTAAATTATCAAATAATTTGGAAGTACCACAATTAGGTTTTGGTGTATTTCAAATAGCACCAGAAGATACAAAAGAAGCAGTGAAAAAAGCAATAGAAGTTGGTTACAGACACTTTGATACAGCTCAGGCATATTTCAATGAAACTCAAGTTGGTGAAGCTATAGAAGAAAGTGGAATTGACCGTGAAGAATTCTTCATAACAACAAAAGTATGGCATTCAAGCCATGGGTATGAAGAAACAAAAAAAGCATGTGAAGAATCATTAAATAAATTAAAAACAGATTACATTGATTTGTATTTAATTCATCAGAACATTGGCGATATTTTTGCTACTTGGAGAGCTTTGGAAGATTTATATGATGAAGGAAAAGTAAAAGCAATTGGGGTGTGTAATTTCACTCCTTCCAGATTTACGAATTTATCTTTACATAGTAAAATAAAACCTATGGTGAATCAAATTGAGATAAATCCATTTTATCAACAGGATTCACAAGAAAAATTTTATGAAAAATATGATGCAGTTATAGAATCATGGGGACCGTTAGCTGAAGGAAAAAATAATATTTTTTCAAATCCTATTTTAAAGGAAATAGGAGAAAAGTACGATAAAACTGTTGCTCAAGTAATATTAAGATGGATTTTACAAAGGGGAATAATAGTATTCCCAAAATCCGTTAAAAAAGAAAGAATGATTGAAAATTTTAACATTTTTGATTTTGAGCTTTCAAGTGAAGATATGGAAAAAATTAAAGAATTAGAAACAGGAAATCCAATAGCTAATATTGATGATCCAATGTTTATTGAAGCAATATCAAAGTATGGGGTGTAAATATGAAATTTGATTTAAACGAAGAAAAGGAAGTAGTAGTATTATTAGGTGCAGGGGATATGGGTCTTGCAATAATTAAAAGAATATCAGCCGGAAAAAAAATATTACTGGCTGATATAAATGAAGAAAAATTAGAATCATTAAAAAAAGAATTAACATATTCTGGATATGATGTTGAAACACAAGTAACTAATGCTATGGAAGAAGAGTCTATCAGAGAATTAGCTCAAAAAGCAGATTCCTTAGGAAAAGTAATGTATTTCATAGATACTGCATGTGCTTCTCCTTCACAGGCATCACCCGAACATATAATTAAATTAGATTTAATTGGTACATCATATGCTTTAGATGAATTTGGAAAAGTAATGGCAAAAGGAGGGGCAGGATTAATTATTTCTTCAATGACTGGATACATGCCTTCTCCATTAAGTCCGGAAGATGAACATTTATTAAGAATCACTGAAACAGATAAACTCAAGGAACTAGATTGTCTTAGTGAAGAGGTAATAACTAATTCTGGAATAGCATATGTAGTTTCTAAAAAAGCAAATCAATTAAGAGTTCAATATGCATCAGCAACTTCATGGGCAGATAGAGGAGCAAGAATTAATTCTATAAGTCCTGGAATTATAGTTACTCCACTTGCTTATGATGAATTTAATAGTTCAGGAGAAGGTTATCAAAGAATGATAGATGTATGTGGTGCAAAAAGGGTTGGTACTTCTGATGAAATAGCTTTTGCAAGTGAATTTTTACTTAGCACCAAAGCCGGATTCGTAACTGGTATTGATTTATTAATTGATGGTGGTACGATTGCTGCATTAAGTAGTGGATTAATGGATTTAGAAATTCATTAATTATTATTTTTTTTTATTTCGATTGTGTATAAATATAAACTTAGTAATACAAATATTATTATCTATTTTTGTTTGGGATATTATGAGCAATGATTTATTGGATTTAACATTAAAAAGAAGATCTACTCGGATTTTTCTTACTGATGAAATTGAAGACAATACCATTAATGAAATACTAAAAATAGCTTTAACAGCACCTTCATCTTGGGGAGAACATCCCGTACATTTCGTTGTGGTAAAAGATAAAGAAATGATTCGGGAGATAGCTCATTGTAAAGCTATGGGTGCAAATCCATTAATTCAATCAAATGTATGTATTGTGGTAATGGTGGATACTTCAAATTGTGAACTTTGGATAGAAGATGCATCTGTTGCATCTACTTATATCTTACTTGCTGCAGAACAATTTAATATTGGAGCATGTTGGATTCACATAAGAAACCGTGCAGGACAAGTTAAAAGTGCTGATGAAGAAATCAGGGAGTTATTGAATGTTCCTGATAATTTTCGAGTGTTAAATTGTATTGCATTAGGTCAAAAAGGCGAATTTAAAAAAGAATATTCTGAAGATAAATTACATATTGAAAATATTCATCATGATTTTTTTTTAGGAGTGGTTTGAATGAATGATTTTAAGTTAGGTTTTGGATTTATGAGATTACCTATTATAAATGGTGATGTAAGTCAAATAGATTATAATAAAGTTAATACACTTGTAGATTATTATATTGAAAATGGTGGCCGTTATTTTGATACGGGTTTTAATTATCATAATGGAAAAAGTGAAGAAGCTATTAAAAAATGTGTAATAGATAGATATTCTCGTGATGAAGTTCTAATTGCTGATAAAATGCCAATATATGGAATGACAATCAATGATAATCCGGAAAATATTTTTCAAACACAATTGGAACGGTGTGGATTGGATTATTTCGATTATTATTTGGTTCATAATACTTCTGATTTATTTTATAATGGTGTTTGTAAACAGTTAAACGTATTTGATTATTTAAGGGAATTTAAAAAGGAAGGTTTAATTAATAAATTAGGTATAAGTCATCATGGAACTCCTGAAGCTTTAAATCAAGTATTGACAGAAAACCAGGATATAGAATTTGTACAACTTCAAATTAATTATGTTGATTGGAAAAACGATGCAGTTCAAGCTAAAAAATGTTATGAGATAGTTAAGGATAATGGATTGGATGTATTTGTTATGGAGCCATTAAAAGGTGGAAATTTAGTTAATGTTCCAGAAAAAGTAGAAAAATTATTTCAAAGTTATAACCAAAAAAGTCCAGTTAATTGGGCATTATCCTATGTCTTAAATTTAAGTTCAGTAGCATTAGTACTAAGTGGAATGTCTGATCTAAAAGAACTTCAGGAAAATATGAGTATAGTTAAAGATTTTAAGACAATGAATAACGATGAATTGGAAATAATTAAACAAGCACGTGATATAATAAATGATTCCATTGAAATTCCGTGCACATACTGTGATTATTGTTTTAAATATTGTCCTAAACAAATTCCTATATCAAAATATTTCTCAATTTTCAACGATGAAAAACAGTCCAAAGTAGATCAAATGTTAAATTATTTATATTATGATAATTATGCAGAAAAATTTACAAAAGCATCCTCTTGTGTAAAATGTGGTGCATGTGAAAAAGTATGTCCTCAACAGATTAAAATTAGTGAAGAATTAGAAAAAGTAGTAAATTTATTTGAAAAATAACTTCATTAAACTAAGAAAACTAGTTAATTATTAAATGGAGGAATTAATTTGAAGGAAGTTGTTGTTTTAACAGGAGCCGGACAAATAGGAATGGCAATTGCAAGAAGAATAAGTTATGGTAAAAAACTGATAATTGGGGATAAAAACGTTGAAAACGCTGAAATAATATCAAAAACTATGATTGAAGCAGGGTTTGATGTTGAATATCTTGAATGTGATATTTCCAGTAGAACATCTATAAAAAACTTAATTAAAACTTCTCAGGATTATGGAGAAATAAGTAACTTTATTAATGCAGCAGGAGTTTCTCCTTCACAAGCAAGTATAGAAACTATTCTTAAAGTAGATCTTTATGGAACAGCAGTTCTCTTAGAAGAAATAGGTAAAGTAATAAAAAAAGGTGGAAGTGGAGTTACCATATCTTCACAGTCAGGACATAGGATGAAACAATTGGGAGCAACTATTGATGAACAATTAGCCACAACACCAACAGAAGAATTACTTGATTTGGATATTTTACAGCCCGAAAACATTAAAGACACATTACATGCTTATCAACTAGCGAAAAGATGTAATGTTAAGCGAGTCATGTATGAAGCTTGTAAATGGGGCGAAAGAAATGCTCGAATAAATTCTATATCTCCTGGAATAATAGTAACACCACTCGCAATTGATGAATTTAATGGTCCACGTGGAGATTTCTATAAAAATATGTTTGCAAATTGTCCATCAGGAAGGCCAGGAACGGCAGATGAAGTAGCAAATCTTGCACAATTAATGCTTAATGAAAATGGAGCTTTCATAACTGGTTCAGATTTTCTTATTGATGGTGGAGCTACAGCTTCATATTTCTATGGAAAATTAAAATCTAAATAAAATAATAATCATCAAAATATTGATAATAGTATTATTTTTTCATAATAATGTTCTCTGCTAAGTCACTTTTTCTATTTTTCTCTACTTTTCATTTTTGAGTATATTACATCTATATGTGGTGGTTGATTTTTGGTATTTTAGACATGCTTGTTTTTATGGATTTTTTCATTTCTTTCATTAGTTTTATTTTACTTCGTAATACTACCGTATAACGAAGTAAATTATATGTTCTTGTTCATGTTATATGAACAAAAAGTGTGAATTATGTGAACACATTTTGGATAATTGATAAAATACTTTATAGTCAAAAACATTAAAAAAATTTTTTACTTCATCACATATAAATTATCTTAATTATTGTATTTAACTGATAAAAAGAATATCTAAATCGCAAAAATAAACTATTAATAAATTTTTATAATAATAATTCAAATAAGGAATTCAATATAGCGGATTATTTTTTTTAATCCAATTATATTTAAAAAAAGTTAAAAAAGAAGGGGATGAGTTTATTCGATAATTATATCTTCTTCATAGGTATTTGTATTGTTATTAGCATCGGTAAATTCTATTTTAATTTTATGATTACCGAGATATTTTTCAATGAGTTGTAATATAGTCATTGATAAATCATCACTTAAGTGTCATTGAATATTACTTGACCATCCATGAAGACGACTAAATATCCATTTGTAATATTTTGACCGAATATTTTATTTATTGCATCTAATGTCAATGAGTTTCCTTGATAAACAACACTATTGTCACTAGCTTTTTTATTGTATGAGTTTTATATACTTTTTGTTGGTTGTTGGTTGTTTTTGTTGGATTTTGTTTGACTTCTTTCTGTTTTTGTGTATGTGATACTGGTTGGGTATTACCTTGTTGATCATTGTTATTTGAACTAGTTTCTGGTGTTGTATCATTGGATGCGGATGGGTTCATTCCTGGAATCATTTCTGACATGTTCATTCCTGACATGTTCATTCCGCTCATGTTCATTCCTGACATCATGTCTGACATGTTCATTCCAGCCATATTATCCATGGAAAAACCATTAGTTGATTGTGAGTTTTCATTTCCATTATTAGCATTTAACATATTTTCTAAACTTGGTGTATTAGCATCTGTTGTACTGCTATCACTTGACAAAGAATTTTGTGAGCTGTTATCTGCAGCACTAACACTAGCTAGAGTAATGAAACATAGTAATAATAATATACTAATTAAAAATTTCTTTGACATTTTATACCTTCGTTATTCTATTTATTTAAACTTTTTAATATAAACCTGTTTTTTATGAAAACTTTCTATAATACATTTATTATTAATTTTTTTTATAATTTTTTCACGATTGAATCATTTAGTAAATATTATTTGAAAAAAATAGAATTTATAAAAGATACTTTAAGAATTACTAATTTTAACAGTTTTAGTTTTATTTCTGTATCTGTTTCAATTGATATTTTTTTATTATTAAAAATTTTAATAGAAATTATATTATTATATCTTTAATATATATGGAATGTTGATTATTCATCAATTAATGATAAAAAACATTATTACATAATGAAATAAAATTTTCAATTCAGTATATTTACCTCATAATTGTAATGAATTAATAATTTAAATCTTTTCAATAAATTAATTATTTATATCATTTTAAACATATATTTATTTTTATACTAAAGGAGTCGTTATTATATTGTCTAAAAAAGATGAATTTATTTTTGGATTTAAAAAAGCAATACCTATTACTATGGGATATATACCTATGGGTATTGGTTATGCTGCCTTAGCTATTAAAGCAGGATTAACTCCTTTGCAAACTGTTGGTTTTTCAATTCTTGTATATGCTGGTGCTGGGGAGATTATTGCTGTCACTATGCTTTTAAATGGTGCTACAGCTTTTGCAATCATATTAACTAATTTTGTTGTTAATTTAAGATATTTTGTTATGAATGTCTGTGTATATAATAAGGTTCAAAAGACTTCTCCTTTGTTAAATGCATTGTCGTGTCATTTAACTACAGATGAATCATTTGCAATGTTTTCTTTAATGGATGAATCGTCAATTTGGACATATGTCGGATTGTCATTAACTTCCTGGTTATCTTGGATATTGGGTGCAGCAATTGGAGTTTTTGTATTGGATTTATTACCTGTTATTGTTACAAACAGTTTCAACATTTCATTATATGCATTATTCGTTGCAATTTTAATACCAAATGTCAAGAAAAACTATAGAATAGGATTACTTGTTATAATAACTGGAATAATAAACATAATATTGCAAACTATAATTGGAAACTGGTCCATAATTGTATCAACATTGTTGGGTGCATTAATCGGAGTATACTTGATAAATGATGCATATTTTTTAACAGATGATGGGGGAATTAAATGAACACTGCAGACATGGTAATATTGGGATGTGCACTAGTAACATTTATTCCAAGATTAATACCATCAATATTTGTGGGACAAATTAATTTTAGTAAAAAAACTGAAAAGTTTCTTGATTTAATTCCATATACGGCTCTAAGCGCTTTAATAATTCCAGGGGTACTAACAGTAGATAATCAATTATGGTATATTGGTTTAATTGGCGCAATTGTTGCTGCGGGACTATCCTGGAAAAAAGTTCCTCTTGGAGCAATTGTTATAATCACAGTAATTGTATTAATCACTGTTTACTCTTTAGTTCCCTTATTTTAAACTTTTTTTTTCAATTATAGAGTGGCCGACAAAATTCTGATTTTTTCATTGAATGATAAATGAAAATTTTATATCAGGATTTTCTCGATGCAAATTATTTGCAAAATTTTTTAAAGAATTACTTTCTTCCACGTTATTTTTTTATCATGTTTTCTAGTCT
>NZ_JAEELZ010000036.1 GCF_016282985.1 Methanosphaera sp. | reverse complement strand
ATATAATAAAAATATCATTTAATCTGAAATTAAATGATTTAAAGGGCTCTGTAGAAAACCTCATTTTTCATGAAGTGCGAGTATTACTCATCTAAGTTAATACAGAGGAAACAATAAAATGTTTCTTTTTTCATCCAACAAGGTACTCCGATTATAAATATTATAATTAGAGTCTTGTTTTCATTTGATTCCTGCCTAATTGCCGCCAATGCTAAGCATAGTAAGTGGTACAGGCGATCCCCGGAAAACCCTCGGTTCATTATATTTAAAAAATATTATAAGCAAAGATATTAATTTAAACAAACAATTTCTTCCGTGGTTATTGTGAAGAAAATCATAATAAATTAAACCAAAAGATAATACTTTTAAACATATAAGTAATACTATTATTGCCATACTATATAAATGTTTCTGAAAAAGTATTACAAAATATTATATTAAAGAATGATTTCTACAAAGCCATTTAAAGAAAAAATAATAAAAAGAAATAAAAAAATGGTTAATTATTCTTCTATTGCAGATAATTCTTCATAGAATTCATTCATTAATCTTTGGAATTTTGCACCTTCAGATGCTGATACCCAGTCATGTTTAAATCTTCTTTGATCTATATTCATTTCATCAAGAATATGTCTGATTAGGTGTGCTCTTCTTCTCCATTTGTAATTACCTGCATCATAGTGACAGTCCCCAATATGACATCCACCTACAAATACACCATCTGCACCATCATGGAATGCTTTAAATACCATTTCAGGATTTATTCTTCCAGAACACATTACTCTAATAATACGAATATTCGGAGGATAAGCCATCCTACTTGTTCCTGCATTATCTGCTCCACCATAACAACACCAATTACAGCAGAATCCTACAATTTTAATTTCTTTATCATCATTACTCATCTTATATCCCTCTTAATTATTCTGCTAGTTCTTCTTTCATACCACTATACATTGGAGGTTTATCGTCAGTTACCCCAGAGACATAACCTGTTTCATCCTTATATTTTAGTTGTACTTTTTGATACATTTTAGCTATAGGTATTTCCATTGGACAAACATCTTCACATTGACCACAGTTTATACAACTAAATGCCATGTGTCCAAGTCTAATTCCATGCATTAACAATGGATCTGGTTTTTCTGTAGGATTTTCCTGGAAATATTCTTTTTCTAAAGAACATACTCTACAGTTACATACAGGACAGACATCACGACATCTGAAACATTTAATACATCTGGTCAAGATTTCATTAAACTCTTCAGGAGTAGGATATTCTTTTTCCAATTGTTTTTTCTGAGCTTTCTTAGCCATCTTTTTCATTACATTTTCAACTTTACCCCTAATTGTAATCTGTTTTTCGGATGGATCTTTAACTTCAATATAACCCTTATCAATTGCATTTTGAATTAATTCTTCCCCTTTAGGAGTATTTATTTCAACAAATGTGTATCCTTTACTTGAACCCCAGTTACCACATGCTACATCTGCTTTTCTTGGGATTTTTAATTCACATCTTTGACAGTTATCCCTTCTACCATAACCTTCATCTTCAAGATCATCTATTTTAACAGATTTTTCTTCACCATTTTCCAGTTCAATGATAAATTGTCCCTTATTGATTTCTTCTTTGACTACATCTTCAGGATCCACATCATAGAAAAGTTTTATCATTTTCTCTGCTGTCAATGGACTGACTGTTCCCCCACAGTTTAATCCAATCATGTAAATATTATCTCTATTAATACCATTTCTCTTAATAATTTCATCAATAGCCATTGCATCACATGGTTTTGTTGTAACAGCAATTTTATCCTCTTTTAAGAATTTTGCAATAATATCAGAAGTCATTATAGGAGCACAGTGCAATGAACCGGAAGTTTCTAAAAGTTCTTCCTTAGTAGTGACAAATGTTGGAATCCCATCATAAACATTGTCCTGTTTTTTAAGGTTTAATATTCCATCCACTTTACCTTCATCCAATAATGATAATAATAAAGAAGTTACTGCTCCCCCATTTTCACAATTTTTTAATATATCTTCATTTGTAGATTTAATTTGTAAATATTTCATTAATACCACCAATTATATTAAGTCCAGTACTTCTGATACTGTTTTTAATGTGTTTTCTTCATCGTTTATTGCATCAGGATAATTTTGTGTTAATCCTGCTGAATTAGTGAATGATGTTTCTTTTTGACACCAAACTTTTACCGGAACGGTTAAACCAAGTTCAACTCCATTTTGAGTTAAGGATATTATATTTTTTCCTTCGAGAATACTGTCATCTAAATATTCAAGTGGATTTTCGTTTACTAATATTATTAATTCAGAATCTTCAATCTTATTAGCTAATTCTTCTTTAGATAATGATTCTGTTTTTTCTAAAATAGAGTAACTGTTTGGATGTTGAAGTAAAGGTAATACTTTAATATTTTTATCTTCTATGAGTTTTATTAAATCCACATAATTTTGTGTTGATGATATTTCATTAATGATTATTATAGTATTTTCAGTGAAGTCTATTGAATCTAACACCTGGTTTAATTCATCAAATGATTCAATTTGTTTAAATTCATCACTATTAAAACCAGTTAAATTAGTTTCAGTATATATGTTAATTGTTTTTGCATCGTTTTCTTTAGCGTGAATAATTCTTCTTCCTATTAAAGAATTTTTACGATATATATCACCGATGGTAATTATCTGATCTGCTTTTTCAACTTCATCATAAGATGCAATAAGTTCTGGATTAATTTTTGTAAATTCATATTCATATGAAACCAAATTGACTCCTTTATCATCTGCAAATTTAATTAAATTATCCAAATCATTGTTGTCAGTGTTACCTGATGTAAGTATGGTAATTTTTTCAGAATCGGTACTTTCCATCTTATTTTTCAGTTCATCAATAACATTATCATAGTCGAAAGTCTTGTTTTCCATTGTGGAAATATTGTCAATATATTCGGTACAATTTTTACAATTCTTTCCTTCGTTAATTTCATTATTTTTAAATGGATTTATTCCTACTATAATTCCATCTTTACTAATTACATTTAAACCACAGCCTATGCTACATTCAGGGCATATTGTGTGATTGATTGTTAACATACTATTTTCACCTACAGAGAATTCTATTCCTATTCTAATTGTAATTATATTATGTTAATAAAATAAAAAAATAGTTTCATAATACTTATACAAATGTTCTACAATTTTTTGTTTTTAATCATAAAATGATTAAAATGTATTGTTTTTTTTGAAAAATTTTAATTAACCTTTCTGTAAATATAGATATTCTTTTATTATTATATAAACATTATGATTAATCATTACAAATTATTTTGATATATAATTTTTT
>NZ_JAEELZ010000035.1 GCF_016282985.1 Methanosphaera sp. | reverse complement strand
TGTCATAATTATTTTGTAATAATTGTTAGTTTGATTTTGCAAAGACAATCATTATTTTTATAAGATTAAAAGGATTATCCCAAAGGGAGTAATACTTTTTTTCTATCAAAAATAATTTTGTCAAGTACTCAGGAAAAAATTTCCTCCCAGAATTAACATGCTACTTACTAAAAATACAATACTTAATAAAAAATAAAGCATGAAAACTTTCCAATTATTATTTTCATAACGTGTAAAATATGTATAGATTAGTAAAACCAATGATAAAAACATATTAAACTCGAAGAATATGATATTAGCTCCAAATATTTGAGGATTCTTTTCAACAAGAAACATATATATTATTGGAAACAGGAATATTAAAGACAGCACAACCAAATAACTTTCAAGATATATTTTCGTAATCTTTCTTGCAAGAAACGGCTTTTTAGTCATTTCTATTCCCCATCATTGATTTTTTTTAATACATCAACCATTCTGGAAGCCAAATGTTTACAAGTTTCTATAGCTACATCATCTTCACTAGTCTTGCCTACTCCAGTAGCACCATAATGGGCTGTAGGTCTGTCATCACCAACAACAATACCTCCCTGTATAAGGAAAAAATCATAAATGGAATGGATTGTTGTTTCCTGACCTCCATTACGGAAACCACCAGTACTTATCGCACCACATACTTTATACTTAAAAGAATGATTGTTTCGTAAAGGTCTTAATCTATCAATGAAACTTTTTGCAAGACCGGTCATGTCACCAAAATATACGGGACTGCTCATGATGACTCCATCAGCATTTTTAACTTTCTTGGTAATGTCCTGCATATCATCTTCTATGACACAGTGATTAGTTTTTTTGCAACTGTCACAACCAACACAATAATTGATGTTTTTATCATTCAAAGTGATAAGTTCAGTTTCAATACCTTCCTTTTTTATTTTATCTAATGTATATTTTACCATAAACTCAGTATTACCATTTTTACGAGGACTACCTACAATTCCAACAACTTTTAACATTTTTGTCACCTATTATTTATTGTATACTTTTTTAAATAATGCTTTATATATTGAACTAGGAACAATATATACCAACATCAAGTAAACGGATAAGAAAAATCCTTTAATCCATCCTGTATGTTTGTATAATGCACCCATTAGTGAAATAAGATTGTTCTTAATATTTTTTTTATTTAAAGCTTTGTCGGTCATAATTGCAACAGGAAGAACAATCAGATAATTGTTAGTTGGTATTGAATGATTATCTAGATTCTTATAGAAAATCTTCCTAATTTTTTTATCATTTAACATTAATCCGGAATGGAGCCATCCTTCATAGAATTTAGTATAAGTGTAGGTGTGTTCGGCATCATTTTCCGGATTATCTCCCTGAATTATCAAATCATATTTGGCTCTATATATTAAGAAATTTTCATTTACACTTTTACTAATCAATGCAAATTGTGGGAAGAAATTAGGAACATTATCATATGCTCGGATTATGTCATCGGATTTAATCAACTCTGTCTTGAAGATATATGATGAGATAAATGCAAGATCCATAAAGTACTTTCCTTTGATGATGTTGACCAAATCAACAGCATGAATTTCTCTATTGGGATTAATTTCTTCAATAATTTCAGTTAAATCTTTTTCCTGTCCTTCTTTTTTATTTGTGGGAAGAAGAGGTGAAGAAACATGTATAAAATCATATTTATCACTTAATAGGGCATTTATTACATCTTCACAATCATTAAAATCATAACTGTCGTCATCAGCAAGTAACCATGTATATTCTGAAGTAGACGTTCTTAATCCTTGTGTGATATTTGCGTTTCCACCAATATTCAAATGATTTCTAATAATGGTCATATTTGGAAAAAGTTTGGAATATTTTTCACATATTTCAGGAGTATCATCCGGTGAACAATTATCAAGAATAGTGAATTTACAATTCTTAAAAGGACTATCTAAAAATTGTTTTAAAGTATTCTCCAGGTATGGTGCTCTGTTATAGGTTACAAGAACCAGTTCTAGTTTATCTTCTATCATTGTAATAATTCCTTTTATTCATAATCTATAAATTTCAGCATTCTTTCATTTTTGAAATGTTAATGTTGTAACATGAAATAATAACGGAAATTTTTAATTCTTTAAATTCTAATAATTTGTTCATATTATTAATTTTTATAATGCTTTTTATACCAATTAATTGTTTCAGAAATACCTTCTTCAAATGATGTTTCAACAGTAAAATTTGTATCTTTTTTTAATTTACTAATATCTGCACATAAGTACATTATCTGATTTTCGGAATAATCCAATTTTCCAAAATTAATTTCACAATCAGGATTCATAGTTTCTTTGAGTATTGTAATATATTCTTTTATGGCTCTTGTTTTACCAGAACCCAGAACATAAGTCTCACCGTCATGTCCATTCAGAGCAATTTCATATAATGCTTTAGCACAATCTAAAGAATACAAATAATCCCATTCTTGTTCTCCCTCTGTTGTATCAAATGGGATGTTATTGATAAGGGATTCTATACATGAATTAATCATAGTATTATTAAATCCTGGTCCGTAGACACTTAAAATTCTGGTCCAACAAAATTTTACGTTTAATTCTTCGGATAAATTTTTACCTAATTTGCCTGCCGCATATTTTGCAATTCCATAACTGGTTATAGGATTAATGGACGTATTTTCATTTAATAATTCGTTTTTAATCCCATACTCTGCTTGTGAACCTGATCCAACAAATGATTTACACTTTAATTTTTCAGCAAGCTTAATGGCATCGAGAGTATACTGAATATTTTGCAATTGTAATTCATTAGCATTACGATTCTTGTTTCCTGTAGTACCCTCCCATCCTAAATGGAAAAATACATCCGCTTTGTTAATAAAATTTAAGATGTTTTTTAAATTATTTAAATCACATTCAATAATATTGACGTTCGAGTATTCTTTTAAGAGATCTATTTTAGAACTTGATGGTCTAACAATAGCATAAATATCATGTTCATCATGTAATAATTCTATTAAAGCTAAGCCAATCATTCCTGTACTGCCGGTAATAACAATTTTCATATTCAGTTATCCTCGTTTTCAATTAAATCAATGTACATGTTTTCTTCTAATTCTTTTCTATCCAGGAAAGGTTTCATATCTTCAAGTGGAGCTGAAACCATTTTTCCGTTAGGCAGTTTCTTTGAAGCACTTTTTGGTTCAAATGATTGTGCAGTATCCACAAATACTTCACAAATAACAGGTTCTCTTGTATTCAATGTGTTATTTATAGTGTCTTTTAACTTATTAATATCAGAACATTGATTATATTTAAATCCGTAAGCATAGGCTATTTTTTCCATATTTGGGAAACTGATATCACCACTGTCTGAACCTATTCCAATAAATGGCTGTTCAAAGAATGAACGTTGTGTGATACGTATTGATTGATATCCATCATTATTTATTAAGAATAATTTAATCGGTAATTTATGGTGTATTATGGTTTGAAGTTCCTGTAAATTCATTTGTATACTACCATCACCACAAACGCAGATTATATCATTTTGATCAATCCCGAAGCAAGCTCCAATAGCTGCAGGTAAGTCATAACCCATTGATGCAACACCGGAATTAACCACTAACCGTTGACCTTTTTTAAGTTTATATCCATGTATACAAGCACAGGCAGCTCCATTAGCAACAACAATTTTATCATTTTCTTTCATACAATCAGATAAAGTATCTAAAAATGCATAAACGTTTATTTTATCTTTCTGTTCATATTTGGACTTATCACATACAGGATATTTTTCTTTCCATATATTGCATTGTTTTATCCAATCCTCATTTTTAAAAGTATAATCAGAATATTCTTTTTCAAGATATGCATTGAATTTCTCTAGGAAATCTTTAATGTCTGATTGAATTGGTAAATCAATATTAAGAGTAGGTTTATTTATTTCTGCAGGGTCTATTTCTACCATAATTTTGTAAGCTTCTCTTGCCCAACTGTCATATGCAAAGGAAACTTGTCTAGTACTTAATCTGCAACCTAAAGATAATATTAAATCACTATTTTGAACAGCAAAATTTGCTGGTCTATCACCAAATGAACCACCACATCCAACACATAATGGATTATCATATTCTATTGAATCGGTTGCATTCCAGGCATTAACTACAGGAATCTGCAATTTATTGATGACATTTAAAAATGAATCATATGCATCATTTGTTCTAATAGCGCTACCTGCATATATTACAGGTCTTTTAGCAGTTTTGATTTTTTCAATTACCTTATCAAGGATATCCTCTGTAACTTCTTGTACTGAATTAGCCTCTAATTCTTTTGGATCAAATTCAATTAAATCATCAGTATCGATTATAGCTCCTTGAACGTCTAATGGAATATCAACCCAACAAGGACCTGGTCTACCATCCATTGCCAAATAAATTGCTTTTTCAATACAATATTTGATTTTATTGGCGTCAACAACCATTTCAGCATATTTTGTCATAGAATTTACTGTAGAAACAATATCCCATTCCTGATCTCCTAACTGACGTAAGTCAAGACCAGTACTTGCAACAGTCATTTCATACTTAACTTGTCCTGAAATAATTAACATAGGTATTGAATCAAGGTATGCTCCTAAAACACCAGTAATAGCATTTGTTCCACCAGGGCCTGTAGTTACACAAACTGCAGGAAGTTTATTTGACATTCTATAATATCCTTCTGCAGCTATGGAACAAGCTTGTTCATGATGGTTGTGTATACATTTAATTTTAGGATTATGTCCAAACCCATCATTGAGGTGCATTGCTCCACCACCCACTACTGTAAATAATGTATCAATTCCTTTGTCCGCTAAAAGTTCTGCTATATAATCTGCTACTCTAATCTTCATGTTAATCCCTTTTTATCTTTGTACTCTTCCAGATGTATTCCCTTTTGCTAAATCGTTTACTTCATTGACAGTAACTAAATTATAATCTCCTTCAATAGTTTGTTTAAGACAACTTGCAGCTGTTGCAAATTCTAATGTTTCTTCTAAAGTTAAATTATTCATAAAGCCATAGATGAGACCTGCAGAAAAACTATCTCCCCCACCTACTCTATCAACAAGATGAATCAAATATTCTTTGGATTGAATGACTTTGTTTCCATCATAAATTAATGATTTCCATTTATTATCGCTGGCTGATATTGAAGTTCTTAAAGTACATGCAACATATTTACAACCATATTTTTCATGTACCTGTTTTGCAACATTTGAATATGACTGATAGTTTATTTTGCCTTTGTCAACATCACTATCCTCAGCTTTAATGCCAAATACTTTTTCAATATCTTCTTCGTTAGCGATGCATACATCAACATATTTAATAATTTCACTCATAACTTTATTGGCTTCTTCAGGGGTCCATAGTTTTGATCGATAATTTAAATCACAACTAATTCTTAATCCATGTTCTTTAGCTTTTTTACAAGCAAATTTTGATATTTCAGCTAGTGATTCACTTAAAGCAGGAGTTATACCAGAAATATGGAACCATTCTGCTGATTTGAATATACTATCCCAATCAAAATCATCAAATGTTGATTTAGAAATAGAAGAATATTTTCTGTCGTAAATTACCTTTGAAGGTCTTTGACTAGCTCCTTTTTCAAGATAATAAATTCCTAACCTTTCACCATCTTTTCTAATGTTTTTTATTCCAACACCATACTGTCTTAAAAGGTTTATAGCTGATTGTCCTATTTCATTATCAGGTACCTTTGAAACAAAATCGACAGCAATACCATAATTTGCTAAAGATAATGCGACATTTGCTTCACTACCTCCATAAGTAACATCAAACTTATTACTTTGAACAAATCTACCATATCCCAAAGGAGATAATCTTAACATTATCTCTCCAAAAGTAACAACTTTCATAAAATCACTATAATTCTACATCTACTCTGTTTTTTAATTCATCAAATCTTTGTTTATCTTCATTAACAATTGATTGATAATAATTTAATTTGTTTCTAAGATATAAATATTCGAATTTAATTGCATTATCAATGGCTTCAGCATAATTTTCTCCAAGTTTATTCATATCAAAAACGATTTTTCGTGTTTCTATTCTATCAATTGAATCCTGTAATTTTTTAATAAAATCAATACTATTTACGGATATACTACCTCCAAAAGCTGAATTAAATCCATAATCATTTGAAAGGTTAATTATATTTCTACAATATTCAAGCATTTCTTTTCCGTTAACCTCTGATTTAGGTATTCCACATGAGCGTGAAAAATCACTTCTTCCAATAACAACAGTATCTAAAAAATTCTGATTTTCTTTAAAAATATCATCCATATTGTTATATGCAGTAATTGTTTCTAAATTAATTATTTTATCAATTGATCCTTCTTCACTGGAGTAAAATACTTTGTTGTAAGCATTTTTAAATTTAGATGCTGCAAATGGAGTTTCAATCATAGGTGCCATAATTCCATCAGCACCTAATATTTTACAATCATCAAGATCTCTTACGGCTTCACATCCACCAATTTTAATATACATTTTTAAGCCAGATTTTGATATTATATCACGTAATTTAGTTAATTCATCTTTTCTAGATCCTTCAGTTTCAAATTCTGATTTAACAGCAATTACTCCAAAATCCTTTTTCAAAATTTTAAGTATTTCAACCATTCTTTCTTCTGTACAATTCATATAACCACTTTTTTTTAATTATTGTTTTAAGCGTATTTTTGTGTAATTTATTCTAATGAATTTTTAATACATTTAATCATATAATCCAATTTTACATTTGTCATTCCGGGATATAGGCCAATCCAAAATGTATCATTCATAATACGATTTGTGTTTTCCAGATTTCCAATTACTTTATATTTGCTATAATCATCTCTTATTTCATCAAAACAAGGGTGTTTGATAATGTTTCCGGCAAATAACATTCTAGTTTGTACTCCATGTTCTTCCAGGAACTGTACTATTTCGTTCCTGTTTACACCTTCTTTAACAGTTATCATAAATCCGAACCAGCTAGGATCTGAATTTTCTACTTTTTGAGGTAATATGAGTTTATCCGATAAATCTTTTAGTCCATCATACAAGTATTTGAAATTTTCTTTTCTTTTTTCTACAAATAATGGGAATTTTTCTATTTGAGCACATCCAATTGCTGCCTGCATATCCGTTGCTTTGAGGTTATATCCAAAGTGTGAATAAACGTATTTGTGATCGTAACCTAATGGTAATTCTCCGTATTTTTTTGTAAATCTGTTTCCACAAAGGTTGTCCTGTCCTGATTGGCATTGACAATCTCTTCCCCAGTCACGTAATGAACGAATGATTCTATGTAATAATGGGTTATCTGTGTATACGGCTCCTCCTTCTCCTGTTGTCATATGGTGTGGAGGATAAAAACTACTGGTTCCTATATCTCCGATTGTACCAGTAAACTTTTCTATTCCATCAATAGTATAAGTAGTGCCTAAAGCATCACAATTATCTTCGATTAACCATAAATTATGTTCTTCACAATAATTTTTAACAGCTTTTAAGTCAAACGGATTACCTAATGTGTGTGCAATCATAACGGCTTTTGTTCGAGGAGACAATGCTTCTTCTAATTGTTTAATATCAATATTGTATTGGGGTATTGTTACATCAACAAATACTGGAACAGCCCCATATTGTATGATAGGTGCTACTGTTGTAGGAAACCCTGCAGCTACTGTAATGATTTCATCACCTGGTTTAACTTGACGTTCTTCAAGAAGAGGTGAAGTCAGGGTCATAAATGCTAAAAGATTTGCTGAAGAACCTGAATTAACAAATGAACAATAGTTTACACCTAAATATTGTTTTAACTTTTCTTCAAATTCTATGGTATATCTACCGCTGGTTAACCAAAATTCTAAAGAACTGTCCACAAGATTAACCATTTCATTTTCATCATATACTCTTGAAGCATAAACTATTCTGTCCCCTTCTTTGTATTCTTCAGGAATATTATGATATTTTTTAGCATATTCTTTTACGTATTGTAATATTTCGTTTCTTGCTTCACTTTCAGTCATGTCCTCAAAAATTTCAATCACCTTTTTGTTTTAGATATTCATTGATTTGATTAGTAGTGCATTCAATAATGTCTTCATTATTTATGTAACTTTTTGTCCATTCAACAGTTTTTTCAACAGCTTTTTCAATATTCCAAACGGGTTTCCAGTTAAAAGTGTCTTTAATTTTTTGATTATTTAATTTTAATAATGCTGCTTCATGTGGTCCATTATCTGATTTGTTAATCCATTTAATTGGGTTGTCATTGTTTTTATTATAATATTTGCAGTATAAATCAGTTATTTCACCAGTGGTTATGCAATCCACATCATCTGGACCAACATTATAATAACCCGCATATTTTTCATTATGATATTGTTTTTGAACAATTGTTAAATAGAGTAATAATGGTTCTAGCACGTGTTGATATGGTCTAATTGAATGTGGATTTCTAATTATGATGTTTTCGTTATTAATTGATGCTCTAACACAATCAGGGATAATACGATCAATTGCAAAATCTCCTCCACCAATCACATTACCTGCTCTGGCCGTGGAACATTTAATACCCTGTTCTTTAAAGAATGAATTATTATATGAATGTGTGACTAGTTCTGAACAAGATTTACTATTGGAATACGGATCGTATCCATCAAGTTTTTCATCTTCTGAGAATGAATGATTCTTATCCTTATTTTCATAGACTTTGTCTGTAGTTACATTAAGAAAAGATTCTACATTTTCACATTCTCGAATACATTCACATACATTCACAGTGCCCATAACGTTTGTTTCATAGGTATACACTGGATTTTCATAACTTTTTCTTACAATTGGCTGAGCAGCCATATGAATAACAATTTCGGGTGAATATTCGTTAAATGTCTTTCTTAAGAGTTTTAAATTACGAACATCACCAATAACTGATGTAACACTTTCATCTAATTTTAGTAAATCATACAAATTGGGATTTGTTTCAGCTTCTAAAGAATAACCTATAACATTTGCATTCCATTTACTTAAAATTTTTGATATCCAGGACCCTTTAAAACCGGTATGTCCAGTAACTAGAACCGTTTTGTTTTTAAAAAACTTTTCCAATTATTTCACCAGCTATTCTTTCCAAATATACCATGGTGCATTATCTTCATTCCACATTTTTTCAAGTGCATCATGGTCACGTTTTGTATCCATACACTTCCAGAAGCCTCTGTGTTTATATGATTTAAGTTCTCCATCATGTGCTAAGTTTTCTAACGGAGCTTTTTCAAAAATAGTGGTATCATCAGTAATATAATCTATTACTTCAGGTTCTAATACCATGAATCCACCATTAATCCATCCACCATCAGCTTTACTTTTCTCTGAAAATTGTGTAATAGTGTTTTCATCATCTATTCTAAGAACACCAAAACGTGCATCTAAATTGATTGCTGTGATAGTGGCTAACTTTCCATGATTCTTATGATATTCCAGTAACTCGTTTAAATCTACATCACAAACTCCATCACCATAAGTCAACATGAATGGTTCATCTTTAGGTAAATATGGTTTTATTCTTTTTATTCTTCCACCGGTCATGGTGTTTAAACCAGTATCTACGAGTGTAACTTTCCATGGTTCCGCATAGTTGTTATGAATTTTTAATTCATTGGTTTCTAAGTCTATGGTGACATCTGATGTGTGTAAATAATAATCTGCAAAAAATTCTTTAATCATATGGGATTTGTAACCTAAACAAATTATAAATTCATTAAAACCATAATAAGAATAAATTTTCATAATGTGCCATAGTATTGGTTTTTCTCCAATTTCAATCATTGGTTTAGGTTTTAAATGTGATTCTTCTGATATTCTTGTACCAAATCCGCCCGCAAGGATGACAACTTTCATTTTCATCGAAACTCCTGTAATTCTTGTAAAAAATCATTCTTCATTCATGATAGTGTAATGATTTAAGATATTTTTCAATTAATGGTTATAGTTCATTTTTTTAATTCTGTTTAAATGTTTTTTAGAAAAAATTAAAAAAACTATTTTGAAAAATATCGGATATTTATAAAGTAATTCTATATGTTAATTAATATTTTTTTTATTATACATAAATTTTTCTTGATTCTTAAATTGAGAAATAATTACTTTTTAAATACATTTTACAAACCAATCTTATCGAAAAAAAAATGAGAAATAATAAATTTTTTAAAAAGCTTTTTTGTATAATTAGTATTTTTTGACCAAAAATTAAATTACTTTAAATTATATATGAACTAATTAACTGAAAAAAAAAATTAAATGATAATATGTCTGTAGCAACAAGAGTAGTTAAGAATTCTGGTTTTTTAGTATTGGCTAGTTTAATAAGTAATGTATTTATGTTCCTTTTAACATTAGTCACGGCCAGATATCTTGGAACATATAATTTTGGTCTTATTTCTTCTGCATTAAGTGTTATAGGTATATTTGGAGTTTTTTGTGATTTAGGACTCGGATATTATGCTATTCAGAAAGTATCCAGAAATCATGATTTAACAAGTAAATATTTTGGAACAGCATTTGTTTTACGTCTGATACTTACAATAATTACATTCATAATATATGTCATTTTTAGTTATTTGAGTGGATTTACAGGAAAAGCATTGGGGGTAATGATCGTTATTGGAGTTTACATGTTTTTTAACTCTTTTACAACTTTTTATTATTCCCTATATCAAAGTAATGAGAAAATGCATTATCAAACTATTATAAATACAGTTTATAATGTAGGTGTTTTCTTACTTGCATTGCTATTCATATATTTGAAATTAGATGTAGTATGGATTGCAGCTACTTATCCAATAGCTATGATTCTGTCATTTGTTTTAGGTTGGATTATTAAAATAAGACATTATCCTAAATTTGAGTATGACTTTAGCAGAAACTTTTTAAAAGAGATAATTGTTAACAGTATTCCCTTTGGGATAACAAGTGTTTTTACATCAATATACTTTTGGATTGCAGGAATAATACTGACATTTATGTCAGGTAGTGTTGCAGTAGGACTTTTTAGTTCTTCACAGAAAATAATATTGGTATTATCAGCCTTATTTGTTTTATTATCCAATGCAGTTTTCCCAGTAATGAGTCAATTATTTGTAGAAGATAAAGAAAAATTAAATGATTTATATCAGAAAATGTTGAAATACATGTTAATTTCATCGGTTCCTATTGTAATAGGATCTGTAATATATTCCCATGATATAATTAATATTATATTTGGTTCCCAGTACTTGGATGCAACAGTATGTATGAGTGTTTTAATGTGGGCAGTAATATTTATGTTTTTAAGTGGAACAACATCTACTTTATTAAATGCAATCAATAAGCAATTTTTAGTAACAAAAGTTGCTGCAATTGGTGCAGTATTTAGTGTAATTATGAATTATATTCTTATTTCACAATATTCATATGTTGGTGCCAGTATGACTAGTGTTTTAACGGAATTATTGGTATTAATCTTGATGTTATATTCATTACATAAAACAGACTTTAAATTAAATATTAAATCCACTATCAAACCGATACTTCAAGTTTTACTTGCTAACATTTTCATGGCATTTGTATTAATCTATTTGCAATTGCCATTTGTAGTAGGTGTTTTTGTAGCTATTGTTGTTTATTTGGTGGCATTGTTTGTGACTGGTGCTATTAATGATGAGGACAGGAAAATAATTGTTGGTTTGGTTGAACAGGTAAAAAATAGGTAATAAGGGATTGTCATGAATATTTGTATAGTTACAGAATATTTTCCACATAGTGATTGTTTAGATATTAAGGGTGGTGTGGAAGTTTGTTGTTATAATGAAGCTTTAGGACTTTCAAAGTATCATAATGTTACAGTTCTAACATCAAAAGAGGGCGAACTTGATGAGTTTAATATTCAGGATGTACATGTAATCTGTTGTGGAGAAGATAGAGGTTATGTACAAAAAGGATCATTTACCAGTAGGTTAAAGTTTATGAAAGATGCCGTAGATAAACATAAAGATCTTGAAGATATTGACCTCGTAATTGGTTATAATTTCATCACATATCCTGTAGCTTATAAGCTTGCTGAAAAATTAAACTCTAAAGTAGCCCTAAGATACCATGACGTATGGATTGGTGAATGGACAAAAAATATGGGTATATCTGGTCTTTTTGGTGAAATACTTGAAAGATATATTTTTAAAAAAGATATTGATTTATATGTTGCCGTTTCAGATTTTACAAGAAATAACCTTAACAAGTATGTTGATAACACAAAAACAATAACCGTTCATAATATTGTTGATTTTCCAATGGTTGAATCAGAAAAATATGATAAACCAACAATTTCATGTGTGGCTAGATTGGTGGAGTATAAGCGTGTAAATGATTTAATAAAGGCAGTAGCACTAATTAAAGATGAAATTCCAGAAATTCAATGTAAAATTATAGGTACAGGTCCTGAAGATGAAAATCTTAAAAATTTAACCAAGCAATTGGAATTGGATGAAAATATTGAGTTTCTAGGTTTTGTTGAAGAACATGATGACGTGATGAAAGTAGTGAATTCATCTGATGTATTTTGTCTTCCAAGTATTGTTGAAGGTTTTGGTATAGTTATCATTGAAGCACAATCACTTGAAACACCTTTTGTGGCTGCACGTATTCCTCCAGTAGTTGAATCAAGTGGTCAAAAAGGAGGACTATTTTTTGAACCGAAAAATCATGAAGAACTAGCTAAACAGATACTCACGATTTTAAATGACAGAGAATTATATAAAAAATTACAAATTGAAGGTTTAGAAAATAAAAATAATTATACAAAAGAAGTAATAGGGGATAAGTTGAATAAAGCATATGAAAGCTTATTCAATTAATTTTTTTTCTTTTTTAACACAATTTAATGCTTCAGCTATGATTTTCCACATATCATAGTATTTATATGTACCTAATCTTCCACCGAATATAACTTTTTCTTCTTGACTGGCAAGTTCTTCATATTTCGCATAGATTTCGTTATTTTTATCATTGTTTACAGGATAATATGCTTCATCCCCTGGATTCCATTGTGCAGGATACTCTTTTGTAACTATAGTTTTAGGACTTTCTGATGCTTCAAAGTGTTTATGTTCAATAATACGAGTGTAAGGAATTTCACGTTCAGTATAATTAATCACAGCATTTCCCTGATAATTTTCCACATCAAGCGTTTCAGTTTCAAAACGTAATCCTCGATATTCTAATCTTCCGAATTTGTAGTCATAGAATTGATCTATCATTCCAGTAAACACTATTTTATCAGCAATATTCTCCCAGTTTTCACGGTCTTTAAAGAAATCTGTGTTCAACTTGACTTCTGTTCCATCCAACATCTGTTCGATTACGGTTGTATATCCATCTAATGGTATTCCCTGGTATCTGTCATTAAAGTAGTTGTTGTCAAATGTCAATCGTACCGGTAATCTTTTAATAATGAATGCAGGTAATTCAGTACAATCTTTTCCCCATTGTTTTTCAGTATAACCTTTAATAAGTTTTGTGTAAATATCCAGTCCAACTAAACTTATTGCTTGTTCTTCTAAGTTTTTAGGTTCTGTAATATTTGCTTCAGCTTTTTGTTCTTCAATTTTTTCAAGAGCTTCGGTAGGTGTTTTAGTACCCCACATTTGATAGAACGTGTTCATATTAAATGGTAAATTGTACATTTTATCTTCATAAACTGCAACAGGTGAGTTAATAAAGTTATTGAACTCTGTAAATTGGTTAATATACTCCCATACTTCTTTGTCACTTGTATGGAAAATATGTGCTCCATATTTGTGTACATTGATGTTTTCTTCTTTGGAAGTGTATATGTTTCCACCAATATGGTCTCTTTTTTCTATTACTAAACAGTTTTTTCCTATTTTTTTCATTTCATATGCAAATATCGAACCAAATAATCCGGATCCTACTATTAAATAATCATATTTCATATATTTTCCCTTGTAGATTATATACTAGAAAGTATGTATTTGGTTGATAATAAATTTTAAAGATTATGAATAACAATATAATATCAGAAAAAATAAGAGGAATATTATGGCCGATTTTAAATTTAATAAAACTAGTATCGAAGGAGTTTACATCATAGAACCACAAGTATTTGGGGATAATAGAGGATATTTTATGGAAACATATCATAAGGAAGTATTCTCAGAAAATGGACTGGACATGGAATTTGTTCAAGATAATCAATCAAAATCAAAAAAAGGAGTTTTAAGAGGACTTCACTTCCAATATACTCAACCACAAGGAAAACTAGTAAGAGTTATCAGTGGAGAAGTATTTGATGTTGCAGTAGATTTGAGAAAAGATTCACCTACATACGGTAAATGGGAAGGAGTATTATTATCTGCCGAAAATAAAAAACAATTCTACATTCCGGAAGGTTTTGCACATGGATTTGTAGTACTAAGTGATACTGCAGAGTTTACATATAAATGTACTGATTTTTATAAAGCCGATGATGAAGGTGGAATCAAATGGGATGATCCTGAAATAGGTATTGATTGGCCAATTGATGATATTGATGAAATAATTCTTTCAGAAAAAGATAAACTCTGGAAACCGTTAAGTGAAACAGAAACAGACTTTTAATTAAAAAAATAGTTAATAAAAAAATTGAGTAAATATATTTTACTTCAATTTATTTCTCCCTCTTTAAATATCATTCAAGTTGTACTTTTTTTTTACTTCCCAAAATGTAATTATATTTTATAATCTTATCTTTGGAAGAGAATGGGTGTAATAATCTAATAATTTTTCATTATTTCTAATAGTTTCCAAATCTATTGATTCAAAACTGGTTTCCTTATTATGAATTGCAATGGAGGTTTGGCTGGCAACAAAACCTTTATTTTCAATTATATCTACAAGTTGTTTTGCGTAGGTTTTTTCAGAATTATTTACTCTTTCACGCATTATTTGTATAATATTTTCTTTTTTTAATTCAAAGATATTATTTAATTCTTCAATTTCATTTAAAATTTCATTTGCCCATTCTTTAATTTTAATATTTTCACCATCTTTAAGTAAAAAAATATCCGGATTAAATGCTTTTTCGGCAATTAGTTCTTCGTTATAAACTCCTTCACTTTGCCATTCATCGTATTTGCTTTCTTCTTTAAGCATTAAATATATCAGGAACAAATGTACGAATTCTGCATCTACAAGAGATATTCCACATTTGTCAAAAGGATTAATATCAATACTTCTTACTTCCAAATATAGAATTCCATTTTCCAGTAAAGATTCTAAATAGTTGGTAGGATCTTTTGGTTTTAATCTTATCTGAGTATATAATTCTTTTGCTTCGGATAAACTTCCCTCTTCTATAAAAGAATTTACATCGTTAATAAAATTTCTAATATTATCATAACGTGGATATAATGCTAGTAAATTTTTATATCCTATACTTGAATTTCTAAAAGATGCTCCTTCTTTGGAATAGAAACTATCAATCCCATCGAAGTTTTTCATAAGTTCTATACATTCTTTGGTAAATGTTTTATGAGCTGATGGTGTTGCTCCTGTTAAATATATTATTAACCACTTTAATCTGAGATAATTTCGTGTAATTTTTAAGTAAATCTCGTTTTTGAAATTTTTATATGAAATATCTTCTTTTTCATAATTGGAATATAATTTTTGTATCGTTTTTTCATCTATTGAGAAGTTATAATGTATTCCTGAAATCATTTGTTTTTTTGTACCGTATTTTTTAGCTAAGTTGATTCGGTAGTCTCTTGATTCTTCTCCTTTTTTACCTTCATATTCTGCTAATGGTATCATGTATTTATCAGGAAGTATGCAAGGTAATGATTGGTTCCAAATATACTGGTCATTTGGTATGGATGTGTTAACAATATCAACTAAGAATGTTAAACATTGATATGCTTCTTTAAGTGAATTAAATGTTGGAGTAACTATTTCCACTTGACTTTCTGAAAAGTCTGTTGTAATGTAAGGATTTTTTAGTTTATTTCCGAATACATCAGGATGTGGCGTTATAGATAAATTTCCTTTTTGATCTATTCTCAGTCCTTCTTTTTCAAATCCAAAGTTTCCACTAAGCAATTCTTTAGGAGTTAATAGGCCTCTGATGTTGGTTGTTGTCAGAAATTTTTTCATATATTTATATTGTTTTTTAACACTTATAAAATTTAACAATGTTATAAAATTTTTGTAAAAAAAAGTTAAGAATTTTTGTAAAATTCTTTTTAGTCATGTAATTCAAAAATGCTTGCATCAGATTGGCTTCCCATACATATATTACAATGGGAAGGAATGTTGACTTTTTCTTTATGTAATTGACAGAGAACTTCTTGTGTTTTGATAGTTTTGCAAACTTTACAAAATTTAGGTATAAGGTCAATAGGTTGTAATTCACCTGTTGTCATTTCTTGTGCCATGTTCTTAATATATTCTTCCACTTCCGGTTCGAAGTCAATTTCATGTCCTCTTTTGTCACTGATATATTGACTAACAGCAGGTTGTGTAATTTCCAATAGTTGTGAAATTTCTTTTTGTTTCATTCCTAGTTTCAATAATTCTTTTGCAAGCTTAGATCTAATGGATGGTATAACGTACCAGACTACTATTTCACAAGGTGGTTTCATGGACAATTCCTCCAAAGCATAATTTTATTTTTTCACGTTTTTTTATTATTTTCCTAATTATCTATTATGTTAAATGTAATATATATATTTCACAATGTTATAAATAAACTAATTATACATATGTAAATACATTTAACTATTTTAAAAGACAAACATATAACATAATATAATATTTAAACATAGAATGGTGGTCAATATATGGATATTGAATGGTTTTATATAGCAGTTGTACTAGCTTGTTCCGATATTATGCATGGAATTATCTGGCACACATTCAGTGATTTTTATATAATATTCGGTGAAATAATACACAACATAGTTAAATCATCATTCGTTACATGGATAGTGCATGAAGTACTAGAAGCAATTTTCCATTTTATTGTTTTATCACTAGTATTCCAGTCATTTACAATAGGAGTATTGGCAGGTGCAATCCATTTCTGCATAGATGTATTCCATAACTATTTTGAAATAGAAATGAATGCATTACATCATAGAGCATTACATTTTGTAATTGAATCAATATTTTTCATGATAATATTATCACTTTAAAAGACAAATAAACCCCCAATTTTTTTAAAATAAATAAAAGGAACTATAACATGCCAGTAATAAATTTCAAATATGATGAACTTTACAAACAATTAGGTAAAACACTTGATAATGATGAATTAATTAATATATTGCCAATGATATCAAGTGATGTTGAAAGTTACACGGATGAAGAAGTAAAAGCAGAATTCTTCCCGAATAGACCAGATTATTATAGTTTAGAAGGAGTAGTAAGATCACTTAAAGGATACCTTGAAATTGAAACGGGAATGCCAAAGTATGAAGTTATTGAAACAGAAAATACAATAACTGTGGATGAAAAACTTGAAAACGTCAGACCATACGTGGCTACATGTTTAATAAAAAACATAGAGATATCTGATGATGAATTAGTTAATATAATGGAATTCCAGGAACATTTACATTGGGTAATAGGAAGAGATAGGAAAAAAGTTGCAATAGGAATTCATGATTTGGATAAAGTTGAAGGTCCATTCTATTACAAAGCAGGAAATCCAAAAGAAGACACATTTATTCCTTTAGATTCAACAGAAGAATTAACTTTGGATGAAATACTAGAAGAACATGATAAGGGAAAAAAATACTCAAAACTCTTAAAAGATAAGGAGTATTATCCTTTAATAGTCGATGCAAATGGAAATATAATGAGTATGCCACCAATAATTAATAGTGATTTAACTAAATTAACAACCGAATCTAAAAACTTGTTCATTGATGTAACAGGGACAGATTTAAATGCAGTAACAAATGCTTTAAACATTATAGCAAGTAACTTGGCAGAACATGACGGTGCAGTAATTGAAACAATGAAAGTTGTCTATCCATACCATGATGATATAGAATATCCTCAATTTGAACCACAGATTATAGATGTTCACACATCAATTGCTTCTGAATATATAGGAATAGAATTAACTTCAGATAAAATAGTAAAAAATCTTGAAAAAACCAGATTTGATGCAGAAAAAATAGATGAAGAAATAGTTCGAGTAACTGTGCCACGATACAGGATAGATATTTTACATGAAGTGGACATTATAGAAAACATAGCTTTAGGATATGGGTTCAATGATTTACCAGCAGAATTACCTGATTATTCAACAGTTGCAAATCCTGATCCAAAAAGAGAATTTGATAAAGTATTAGAACAAATAATGATTGGATTAGGATTTACAGAAATAAAAAGTTTAATGTTAACCAGTGAGGAACAACATTACACAAAATTAGGTAGACCAATAGAAGATCAACCAGTAACAGTAGCACAACCTATTACACAAGACAGAACTATGATTAGACAATCACTTATAAACAGTTTATTGGAATTCTTAGAAGACAATAAACATGAAGAGTTACCACAAAAAATCTTTGAAATAGGTGATGTAGCATACATAGATGAAAATGTTGAAGTAAAAATGAGAACTGTTAAAAAAATGGCTGGAGCTCAGATATCAACTAATGCAAATTTAACGACAATAAAATCTTATATGGAATCAATTGTCTCCAACTTAGGATTTAACATGATTTTAGAAGACTATGATGATACACTGTTTATACAGGGTAGATGTGCTAAGTTCACAGTTGAAGCTATGGATGAAAAAACTCCATTCACCTTTACTGGATACTTTGGAGAAGTTCATCCACAGGTACTTACAAACTTTGACTTAGAATATCCAACAATAATGTTTGAAATAGAATTTATGGAAAAATAAATTCTTTAAAACTTCTTTTTTTAAAATATTCGATTAACTATTTTTTCTGGATTCTTTCATTAATAAATATCCTTCAAATAAATCTATATCCTCTTTTGTAGTAATTTTTATATTTGTTTGACTTGATTTGGAGAAATATATTTCTCTACCCATATAATACATGAGGGTTGTGGTATGTGGTTCAATTTTTTCAAGTAATCCTTTTTCTATGGCTTCCTCGTATAACTGGGACACATAAGAAAATTTAAAACACTGAGGTGAATTAAGTACCATTACTTTATCCCTGTCAATCCATTGCGTAGATTTTTCTCCATCATTACTACCTAATAACAATACGGAAGACATTGCAGGTGAGGAATTGCCTTTTTCTTTACATACTCTTATGGCATCACTAATAATATCTTCAGAAACAAATGGTGAAGCACCATAATGTACTAATACTATATCTTCATCATTTATTTTGTCTTTTAAATTATTCACACCATTAATTACTGAATGTTGAAAATCTTTTCCACCTTTGGTTATCCATTTTACTTTATCCAGGTTATATTCCTTAATAAGTTCTTTTAAGTAGTCTATATGACTTTCAATACAAACTACCTCAATCGCATCAATTTCGGGATGATTTTGGAAAGCTTCAATAGTATATACTAATACTGGTTTTCCAAGAACTTCAATAAATTGTTTAGGTTTGTCTGCACCTAATCTAGAACCTACTCCTCCAGCTAATATTATTGGTATATTCATTATATCTCCTCATAACTATCAATTACATCATCAACATGTTTTACTAAGTATCTATATGCGGGTAAAAAGAAAAATCCATCGTCTTCTCCAACACTACCTTTAAACAATCCCCAATTTATCCAATAAAAAGCGGTTAATATTGATTGGCCCATGGCATGGCGATGTTCTAACTCTGTTAATTCTCTATTATAAAATGATTTTAATAATTTTTCACGAATGTCCTCCGTATATTCATATCTGGTAAATATGGCTGCAACATCATTAACAGGGTCATTTATTCCAGAATATTCCCAATCAATTAAATAAAAGTCACCTTCTGTTGTGGAAATAAAGTTAGGTTCATAGACATCATTGTGACTGACCACTAACTCTATACCATATTTTTCTCTTTCTTCTTTAACAAATGAATCCACTAAATCGACTTTGGAAATTAATTCTTCAAATTCTTTGAATAAATTTCCTTTGGTACTGCAAGCCTTAGCCATTAATTTTTTTCCTTCGATAACATTGTCAAATAATTTAACTTCATCAGTTATTGGCATTTCTTGTGTTTTATGGAGTGCTTCCATTGATTGTTTCAAATGTGTTTCATTGGATATTATGTCACATGGTATGATGTTCTGGATAAAATGCGAAATTTTCCAACCGGTTTTGTCCATGTAAATTAATGAATTATCAAGATTATACTCTTTTGCTTTATATTGGGTGTACAACTCTGTTTTTCTGTCAATTAGATTATCTGCCGTTCCTCCAGGATGTCTGTATACATATTCATGTCCATTTACTGAAAATTTGAAAGAAACGTTTGTTAATCCTGCTTGAATAATTTCAATCTCTTTTATCTCATTTGGATGACAATCTAATGTCTTACAGATATTATTAACAATTTCAGAATCTACATTTAATAAAAAATCAGAATCAAATTGTCTTAAATCATCTATTGAATCAAACTCTAAAAGTTCATTTTTGTCAAATTTGTTCATGTATAATGTCAAATCTTTCAAATGAGTTGCATAATATTGTTCCCAGAACATATTTGCAACCCCAAAATCATCAATTTCATCTTCAAGAGTTTTTCTGAAAATTTTTGAAAATCTTTCATTGAAATAGGCATGACCAATCATAGCCATCCTATCTTTACCACCAACATAACATCCTGTGATAATATTTGCATCGGAGTAATCTATTCCAAATTCACGGAATTTTCCGGCTATGTAAGTACAGGCTCTATATGATTTATTTTCTATATTATTTTCTAAAAAGGGATTACTTAAAAAATAATGATCAGCACAACATATAAACGTGTTTTTTAAGTATTCTCTCGTTACATAAAGTGAATAAATGTTTCCATATTTTCCATAGGTGTTATTTACAACTAATTGAACCTGAGGATATTTCTGTTCTAAATAGAAAAATTTCTCTTTCATGTATCCAACAACAACATAGATTTCATTTACGTCAGCTTCAATTAATTGTTCTATCTGTCTTTCAATCAAGACTTCTCCCCTAACAATAAAGAGTCCCTTTGGTTTTTCATAGCTAAAAGGTGCAAATCTATCTGATTTACCGGCAGCCATAATTATTGCATTTTTTTCCATGATATTACCCACATTAAATATAAAATATTAATTAATATCCCAAAAAAGTATTCTTAGTTAAGTTTATTAAAAATGATTATGCTTAGATAGATAATATTTTGTTTAGTTTTATAAAAATACTTTATGAAAATCGTTAGAACTACTTTTTAAATGCTTTTTTAAATATTTTAATATATTAAGTAAATTACTACTATTTTTATTCAAAGATGGAATTAACATTTCACCAGAAATTATATAATATTTATTAGAAAAGTGTTTTTGTTCTATCTTTTGTATCCTTAGAAATATATTTTAAGGATATTTAACAAAATAATACCATATATTATAATTTTTTTTAGGTTGAAAAAAGATTGGAGGTAACTTATTTGAATAAAAACCATATTCTAACGCTTTTATTATTCTTTATCATTATTTTATCAGCAAATGTTGTTTCAGCAGAAATTCAAGAAGTTTCTAATGGGGATATGGCTGATGAAATAATTGATAATGCTGATGAAACAAGCGTTGTAAAATATAATCCTAATGATTTAAATAAAAATCAAAAAACAGATTATAAGACTGATTCAATAGGAACTATTGATTCTGCTGAAGAAGATAATATGATGGAAAATGAGGATTATGATATTAATGTTACAGATTACTTTGAAGAAATCTTATACTATTATAATTATTTAAATATCAATGGAACAACCACCATAAACATGGTATTGCCTGAGTATGATTCAATAAATTTAGATTATGATAACAAAGTAAGAGAATTAATAATCAATGGAAATGACACAGTTATAACAGGAAACATCAATGTAAATATTGGAAATAATTCAATAGTAACCATAAATTCCATTACTTTAAATGGTACGGTAAATATCGTAAATAATGGAACATTATATCTTAATAATGTCTCATTTATGAATAATGATGTTTCAACATATCTGATTGAAAATAATAAAAATGTTTACATGAATGATTGTTTATTTATGGATATAAATTACGGTATAATAGATAATAGGAATATTGTATCAATCAATAATAGTCAAATATCAAGAATATCCAGTAATTTACAAGATTCTCCTTTAATGAAAAATCAGGGAAAAATATTGATTGAAAACACAGTTTTATCAGATAATGTGATGACAAGCTTTATTAATGATACAAATGATTATGATTTTGCAAATGAAGAAACAGAATACTACAAAGTAGCAGAAATATTAATAATAAATTCGCAGTTAAATTATTCTTCACATTATTTAAATCCTTTAATGCAAGCAAAAAAAATTACTATCATCAATTCATCTTTAAACAACATTAAATTAGAAGACTCTGAAGAAAATTCAACAGATCTTGTTGCTGATGAAATAATCATGCTTGATAATAATTTAAATGCTGTTAACCTTAATTCATATAGTGAAAATTTTATTTCAATCAATAACAATGATGAAAACGGAATATGGAATGAAACATCAGATATCGATGTAGAAGAGACTTATGCTAAAACCGCAGAATATGTTGAAACTTTCTTGGCTGATGATGTAATTATAGTTTATAAACCACATTCAATTGAAACTAAGATAATATTTGATAATATTGAAGAAGCAGTTTATGGTGAAGATTTAACGGTTACTGGTCAATTAACAGATGTTGATGGTAATAGTTTAAATGATACACCAATAATTATTTCATCAAACTTTACACAACCCTTTGAAACCACTACTGATGATGAAGGAAAATACAGTTATACATTCCAAATAACTCAAATGGGAGAAAATTACTTGACTGTAGAATTTGCAGGAAATGATTCCTACAAACAATCAATTAACACAACAACATTTAATGTTACAAGAAAAGCATCAATAATAACATTAGAGGATATAATGGATGTTCAATATACAGATTATGTTACAATAACGGGTAAATATACAGATATTGATAATAAAAATCTTAGATATACTCCTATTATAATTACAGTAAATGGAGTAAGATATGTTAATGATACAAATGCTTATGGAATTTTTACATTTACATTTAGAACCAACAAACTAGGAGAAAATAATGTAGATGTAACATATCAAGGAAATTCAAGATATAAAGGTGCAAATAATTCAACAACATTCATTGTTACGCGAAAAGATACACATTTTATATTCAATATACCTGCTCAAGTACAATACACGGATAATATTACCATAATTGGAAAATATGCTGATACAAATGGAATAAACTTAAGATACACTCCAATAACATTAACAGTCAACAATAAAAAATATTCATTAACAACTAATGATACTGGTGATTTTACTTTAACAATGAAAGCAACTAATTTGGGAACAAACAATGTCTCTGCATCATATCCTGGGAATAATAGGTATAATAAATGTGAAACCAATATAACATTTGATGTAGTTAGAAAAGATACTGTTTTCATGGTTGATGTTCCTAGTGAAGTGCAGTATACTGATAATATTAGTATTGTTGGAAAATATTTGGATTCTAATGGTGTAAATTTAAGATATACTCCTATTACATTAATAATTAATGATGTAAAGAATACAATTACTACTGATGGTGTTGGTGGATTTAAGTATACTATGAAAGCAACTAATTTGGGAGTTAACAATGTTTCTGTTTTCTATCCTGGAAATAATCGGTATAATAAATCTGAAAAAAATATAACTTTCGAAGTTGTTCGAAAAGGAACTTTTTTCACATTGAATAAAATATTGACTGTAGAATATGGGGATAATGTTAATATTACAGGATGTTATGCAGATATTAATTCTAATAATTTAAGATACACTCCAATTGATTTGGAAGTTAATAAAAAAGAATTTGTTGTATATACAGATTCTTATGGTAAATTTAGTTTCTTAATAAAAGCTGAAAATATTGGTACAAATAATGTAACAGTATCTTATGGTGGTAATGCACGATATTCTCCAGCTAATCTTACAACAACATTCAATGTAAATAGAAAATCAACACAATTCACGTTAAACAAAATTTCACAGAAGTCATACTCTGATGAAGTTATAATTACTGGAAAATACACAGATGCAAATAAAAATAATTTAAGATACACTCCAGTTAAATTAGTTGTGAATAGTAAGGAATATTCCATTACAACAAATGCTTATGGGGAATTTTCATTAACTATAAAAGCAACAACAGTTGGAAAAAATAATGTAACGGTTTCTTATCCGGGTAATACACGTTATGCAGGAGCAAGCAGTAATTTATCATTCAATGTTGTACCTAAAACAACTAACATTACTATTCAATTATCACAAAAGCAACCAAAGACAAACATTACTCTTGAGGGAAATTTAACGGATAAGGATGGATTATCTTTAAGATATACACCCCTAACAATAAATCTCAACGGAACAAAAACAACAGTTACCACAGACGTAAATGGTTATTTTAAATTTTTATTCCTTCCTACAAAAGCAGGATCATATAACTTAACAGTTTCATACAACGGAAATTCAAGATATGCAGCAACCAGCGTAAGTAAAACTTTTAAAATAATTAAATCATAACATCCTTTTCTTTTTTTTAATACATTTTATGACTCTTTTTTTTATATGGGCAGTATCGTTATCAATTATTTTATTCCTTTGTTCTCTCAAATAAATACTTCAAGTATATTTAATAAATAGAATAATATGAAATATAGGACATTAGGAAAGACAGGTATAAAATCATCAATTTTAGGCTTTGGTGCTATGAGATTACCTTTAAAAAGTCAAAACCCTGAAGATGTAGACAAAGATGAAACACGAAAAATGATAGAATACGCGGTAGAAAATGGAATAAATATGTTTGATACAGCATTACTTTACCATACTTCCGACAGATCAAGGCCAGGTGTTAGTGAAACAATACTTTCAGAAAACTTAAAAGATTATTCAGATAAGATTCATTTATCTACAAAAATGCCTTCTTGGAATATTAATTCATGGGAATATTTTGATGATACTTTAAATAAGCATTTAAAACGATTACAGACAGAACAAATAGAATTATTCTTTGTACACTCTATAAAGGACTCTTATTATTCATCAATTAAAGAAAAAGGGTTATATGAATTTATTGATCGTGCTTTGGATGATGGACGAATTAAGCATGTAGGTTTTTCTACACACGGGTCCTATGAATTATTAGAACAAATATTAAATGATTATGAAAAATGGGGTTTTGCATTAACTCAAATAAACTATTTGGACAATGAAGAAAATCCAGGTCTAAAAGGGCTTAATAAATTACATAAATTAAATATTGGAACAATGATAATGGAACCGTTGAGAGGAGGTCAATTAGCACAAAATATTCCATATGAAATAAAGCAAATATTTTCAAAGTCAAAAATTCAACATACAAATATTGAATGGGCATTCAATTATTTGTGGAATTTTGATGAAATAAATTGTGTATTAAGTGGAATGAGTAATTTACAACAAGTTAAAGACAATATTTCTTTAGTTGATCAATCATTTAAATTATCAAAAAATGATAAACAAATATTGGAAGAAGTTAAAGAAAAATACAAAGAACTTAGAAATATTCCTTGTACAGGATGTAATTATTGTATGCCTTGTCCCTTTGGTGTTAACATTCCAAAATGTTTCTATGAATATAATATGGATAAATTATCAGGAAGTGAAAATGCTTCAATACAATATAGGTTCCATTTAAATGAAGATAGAAAAGCACATAATTGTACCAAATGTGAAAAATGTGTTTCAATATGTCCTCAATCGATTAATATACCTGAAGAACTAAAAAAAGTAGAAACACATTTTGGTGAATAAATCCTATATTTTTAGGGTAGGTTTATTATTTTTCATGTTCTTCCAGATATATACTGGAAATTATATCCATAATTTTTTCGTTATGTAATGATGTTATATTAATTTTTTTATCAATTATTTCTATAGAATCATTTATTTGGTTTATGTTGCTTGTTTGGGTTTCACTGTATTCTTTATTTTTTGTGGTTGATGACTGTATATTTTTGTTGATTTCTTGGATATTGTTGTTAATTTGGGTTAATTCATTAAATTTATTTTCTATACTTTTTGTAGATATGTTTAAATCATTTATATCTGTGAGTATTTTTGAAATATCCTCTTTTTCCTGATTAATTTTATTAATTTCTTTATTTTTTTCTTCTAGATTTTGCTTTATTGTATTGATTAATTCCCTTTGATTTTCATTATCTTTGATAAGTTTTTCATAGTTTTCTTTATAAAAAACATAACTATCACTTTTTTCTAAAATTGATTCTTTAATTTTTTTTAACATTTTAATCACCCGTAAAACTATTTGGATACAGTTAATAATTCTTTTTTTTTATTTATTCTGAGATATTTTCTTAAAGTTTAAATGTATTTATAAAATTTAAGTTACTTTGACTTAAATTTTCTTCAAAGTCTTTTTCGAGATTATTTTTTAAGATGAATTCAAGTATTTTATTTTTCAGGTCTTGGGATGTTTTTTCTTCGAATTTTGGATTATTTTCATTAAAGATATTTTGAAGAGAATTAACAATATAATTCAAAAAATTTTTTTTATAAGAATCATATAAATCGTTATTTTTAAAATAATTTAAAATTATTTCACAGCTTTTTAAGTTCTCACAGGAATCATAATTATTTATTTTCATGGATTCATTAGAGATACGTTTATTATAATAATAATTTTTCAATGAAAATATTTTTTCAGCTTCAAAGATGGTTTTAAAGAAAAAAATGTTATAGTCATCATATAATTTTTCTTCAAAACAAATTGAATTATTTATTAAAAATGATTTTTTAAAAAATTTATTGAATGGATTATGTGGAATTTCAAAAATTATTTCATTGTCTATATCTTTGAAATTGAATGTTTTATTACATATTATATTAAATTTAAAAGAATTTTTTGGTTTGAAAAACATTTTTTTATCCATATCATAGTTAAGCGAATTATATAAAATTACATCAGTATTTTCTTTTTTAGCAGTATGATATAAAAGTTCTAACGTATTTTCATCTATCCAATCATTTGAATCAATAAAATGAATATATTCTCCTTTAGAATATTTAATTCCAATATTTCTTGATTTGTTAGGTCCTATTTTTTCTTTATTTTTAATTACTTTGATTCTAGAATCTTTTTTTATGAAGTAGTCTAATATTTTGGCTGATCTATCAGTTGATGCATCTTCAATACAGATTATTTCAAAGTCTGTAAAATTTTGATGGAGTAAACTATTTAAACAATCATGTAAATATTTTTCAGCATTATATACATAGGTAATTATTGAAATCTTTTCTTGAATATTTAAATCATTTTTTATTTGAGAATTTTCTTCAATTTTTTCAATAGTATTTGATTCAACACTTTCTTTAAATAAAACTTCGTAAACTTTTTCTTTTAGCATTAAATCTTCATTTATCTTATTATTTTGAAAATTTAATAAATTTATGAATGTATATGTTTTAGATCTATTTAATACATTTAACAGTTCCAAGTTATTTGAGGGATATTGGTTAATTTTTTCCAGTAATTTCATACATTTTTCAATTAGAATGAGATTTTCTGAAGTGTTTGCAGATGATTTTTGTAATAATAATGTCCAATATGAAATATGGCTGTTTAATGCAACAACAACATCGGGGTTTGATTCTGCTAATGTTTGATACATGATTTCATAAATATTCAGATATTCTAATAATCGATTAAAAGTTAAGTCATCTGTAACAGATTTTTGAGAAGATTTAGAATAATCTCTCTTTCCATAAACAACTAAAGATTCGTTATAGTATGAAATTCCATTTGCCTTTAATAATACTTCGTACATAAATAAGGCATCTTGACCAGGTAAATATTCGTTGAATTTGATGTTGTTTTTTAATAAAAACTCTTTTTTATAAATTTTTGTCCAAATTGATGGAGGTAATATTAATAATGAAGGTTTTTCATTCAAGGAATAAATGTTAAGATAATCTGTAAGTCCAATATGGTCCCAACTAATCTTATTTTCCACAGTTCTTATACCAAAATTAACGGACACCATGTCTATTTTTTTTTCTGAGATTTTGTTGTACAAAAATTCACAAATATTTTCTAAATATATATCATCAGGATCTAAAAACATTATGTATTGGCCTTTAGCTAAGTTTAATCCTATGTTTCTAGGTTTTCCAGCAAATCCACTATTTTCCTTTAAATACGCACAAACTACATTATCATATTTTTTTTCCAAGTATTCTAATTTATTTTTACTATTATCCGTTGAACAATCATCGATAAAAATTACTTCTAAATTTTCAAAACCTATTGTTTGTTTATATATTGATTCAAATGCTTGATCAATATAATTTTCAACATTGTATACTGGTATTATAATTGAAATTTTATAAATAAAAATCCCTCAAAAATATAATTATTTAATATTTAATAATTATTTTCCATATTTTTAATAATGAATATCCTCTGTTTTTCTATTTTTTTAGATTTTTTGGATATTCTTAAATAAAATGTTATTAATATCATAATTACTATTTAAAATAATTAGAATCATTATTTTGATTAAATTTTCTTTTTTTATTGATTAAATCTTTCAAATAAGATTAATCGTAATGAAAAAATAATTGTAAATAATTATTATGTATATTATTATGTTTATTATTAATAATATACTTATTATGATTTAAATAATATGGAATGCTTTGATTAAGTTTAATACTTCTATTGCATATACTTTTAAAGTCATTAATAAAGTAAATCTTTTGAATTTCCGTTATTAAGAGAAAAAATTTTATTAAAAATAGTTATTTAGAAAAAGTATTTTATATTTTTTGCAAAATAAGTAGCTACTAAAGTTAGATTTATAATGTAATATAATTTTTGATTTTTTTTTTCGAAAAATAAAAAAATACAAATTACATTTCATGATTCAATATATAAAATACTATTATGCTGAAATCATTAGAAAAAATAAATTATTAAAGAAATCAAAACGATTTATTTAATAATTTTTACAAAACAAGCATTTATTTATAATTGAAAAAAATATAAAATAATTAATAAATCATTTTATACTAATTCTTTTTAATCCAATTGTATACACGTTTACAATTATTTTTGTCATTATATTTGAAAAAGTTTTCTACACGTCCGATATATTTCTTTTTCATATTACAATCATTATTCATGTATTCTATCATTAAGTTTACTAAATCATTTTCATCTTTTATTATTTCACCAAAACCCATAGTTTCATAGTCAAAATAACTATTCATGTAATGATAATTATCATTTGGATGATAATATATTACTGGTTTTTTCATATATGCAAAATCAAAAAATACAGAAGAGTAATCAGTAATTAATAAAGAGGATTTATTGAATAATTCTTGATATGATTCTTCTGTAGATAAATTTACTTCATCAGGGATATCAAATAAATCAATATATAATTCATCAGTTTCATTGATGTTTTTTTCAAGTTCGGGGTGCGCTTTAAATATAATTGTATAACCTTTTTCTTTTGCAATAGAAATTAAAGTTTTATTGTTTAACAAACCATTTAAACTTTTGTAGTAATCTGAATTAACAAATAATTCTTTATTTCCACGCAGATATTTTCTCCAAGTAGGAATGATTAAAATATGTTTACTAGAATTTTTATTATTTAAATTATCATATCTAGGAAAACCTAGAGTTTGAATAATTTCTTTATCAAATCCATAACCTTCAACAAAAAATGATTCACGTTCCTCATCGGAAACTGTTACTATTAAAGATAAATCATGATTAAATTTACCCATCCAATCAGAAATATTATCTTTTGTTACACCATGTTGTAAGAAATATACTTTTGAAACATTTAAACCATTAAATAATTCACGTCTGTCATCTCCATATTCAAAGAAAGGGTTTAATTCGCTTTCGTAGGGGTGTGTAGAAATGATTTTATCTGCAAATATATAGATTAATTTATGTTTAAGTGAATTATAATTAATCACATTTCCTATTTTAGATAAAGAGGTATAATTTCTACTTTTATTGGATACGGTCAAATATTTTTTGACATTATCATCCACAGTATTTGCATACTTAAATAGATGCATTGAATTATCATCTGCAATTTCTTTTCTATCCATAAACAAGTAAATTTCTTTATCTCGTTTAATTCTATTTACTAGTGGATATAAGTATGTATATAACTTTCTAACTTTTAATGCCTCTTTATAACCATAAGGTTTTTCTTCTTTTAATTTTTTCCACACTTCTTTTTCTAAGGAATATAATTTTTTATATGTGTAAGGTATGATGGTAAATGTCTTATTTTCGTACAATAAAATATATTGTTTTTTTACTAAAAATCCTATTGTTTCAGAAAATTTTGAATGTTTATTAAATTTAATATCGGAATCAATAGAAATTATGTTTTCCTTTTTAAAGTTACTATTATCTCCATTTTTATGAAAATTGAATTTTAATCTAATTTTTGAATTAAATATGTTTTTTAATGGAATTTGAATATCAAAATTTTTTTTGTATTGCCAAATAATGTCTAAGTATTGTTTATTCTTTCTTGAAGTATAAGTAACTTGTTTTGATGGATAATATTCTACAGAACCATTTTCATTTTCTTTAACAGCTAATATGGAGGTAAAATTATAGTCAATTAAAGAATTAATAAATCCTGAAATATTTAAAAATCCATTCTGAATTTTAATTATATCAATATATAAAGGGTGACATCCCATGTTGTCTATAATTTTATTAGATATTTTTAATTTCACATCATTTTTTGTTAATTCAAAATGAAGATCTTCTTTTTTTAAATAATAACAAAATAATTTTAATCCATAATCATTGATATTTTTGTTTTTAAAAATAACATCATCATCAAAGAAACTGAATATTTTTTTAATATAATATAAGAATTCTTTACGTTCAAATTCATTTTTAAATATGTCTAATGTTTCTGTTTCTTTAACTAACCAGTGAATATCATAAATTAAAGCATATTGTATGAATTTTGGAACTTTACCCTCTTTTTCAATACATTGATTAATTATTTTCATAAAATGGTGTTTTAACCTATCAGTATAATGTTCCTTTTGAAAAGTCATCGTATCAATTGTTGAACTCGTATCATATCGTTTTCTATAATAATAATAAGCATTATTTATAACACCTAATGTTTTTTTATTTAATAACACTTGATTAACTAAATGTGCATCTTCAGAACTAATTAATTTGGCATCAAATCGATTATCACCTAATACTTCTAGTTTAATAAAAGATGAAGAAGCTGAGAGTTGAGGATTATCCGGTTCTTTTTCTAAGTTAATTACTCTTGTTTGATTAAATTTATAATTTAATTTGTGTTCATCATGTGATCTACCAAATGGAGTAAGAGGTATAGCAATAACATCTGTTTCATTTTCATGTTTATTAATAAAATCATATACAAGTTTTAAAGTATCTTCTGATAAATAATCATCACTGTCTAAAAAGTTCACATATCTTCCTTTTGCATGTTTTAAACCGTTATTACGTGCAGTTGATTGTCCAGCATTTTGTTGATTAATTAATATAATGTTATCCGGATATTGTGCTTGATATTCTTTACATATTTCAAGAGAATTATCTGTACTTCCATCATTTACTAAAATCAATTGTGTATATTTTTCAAAATTTAAACTTTGATTAATAACAGATAATATTGATTCATCAAGATAATTACCTGTATTATAGATAGCCATAATTATTGAAAACAGGTAACTATTCCCAATTCCAATAAATTCTTTTTCAAAGGAAATTTTATTGGTTTCTGAGTATATTATGTTATTTTCTTCGGTAATTCCTGATTTATAAGCATACTCTATTTTTGGTAAATATTCATAATTATTTTTTAAATCATTGTATTTTGTTCGGAAATATATTTTTTTATTATTATCATCCTTAAATTTAATATTAAACTCAAAATAATTTGTATATTCCCATGGCTTATTTAAATTATAAGATATCTTTTTTTCTTTTTGAACATAATCTAATTTTAAACATTCTACAACTTCAGTATCACCATTTTCATTTTCTATAATGGCTTCAAAAGTTAAATAATCACTATTAAAATGTGAATTATACATTCCTCTTAAAGTAAAAATATTATCCTCTATTTTCTTATAGGTTAAATAAATTGGATGATAAGATAATCTATCAATTAAAAAATTTTTAGATTTGAAATCTAATTGATTATTTTCTATGTTGATGAATGATTGTTGATTATTTTTTATATATGTTAAAAAAGATTTTATAGGTCGTTGAATAAAATCATTTTGAATAATTATTTTTGAATCTATATTTAACAAAATATTATATAAGTATGTGAAAAGTTTTTCTTCTTCCTTTTTATTTAAAAAATTATAATTATGTTGAACTACTTTAGATAGATTATATGCAATCATATTTTGAATAAAATGGGGAACATGTCCATATTGATTCTTAAAATAATTGATTATATTTGAATAATAAAAATTTAGATTTGAAATAAAGAATTCCTTTTCAAAATCTTTAGGAGTTGTATAAATGTATGACTGGGAATCTATTTTAAAATATTTTGATGTTTTTATTAGTCCTATTTTGTTTTCTTCTGCTAAAATTTTATTTATTAAAAAAGTTCCTTCAATAGTATTAAAATTATTATTTAAATCAAAATCAAAACGTTTTAATGTATCAAATTTAATAAAACTGGATATTAGGAAATTTTGAATAAAATCAAATTTTTCTGTTATTTCAATTGAATCTCCACTATCTGAAATATTATTAAATTTATTATTTAATTCCATGTCATTTTTATTTGATGGGTTATTTATTGGAATTGAAACAACATTTTCAGAAGGATTATTTTTTAAAAACATAGAAATATCTTTCAATGTATTTTTTGTAAAATGATCTTTGTTGGATAAAAAAGTTACATATTCTCCAGTAATATAATCATATACTTGTGATAAATTATATGATTCTTTGAAGAATTCTTTTGTAAAAATTAATATATTATTAGGATAACTGTTTTGATATTCATATAAAATATCTAATGTTTTATCAGAACTATCCTTATCAATAATAATTAATTGAACATTCTCTTCAAAATTAATACTTTGATTTAAAATAGAGTCTATTGATTTTTTTATATAATTTTCACAATTATATACATCCACAATAATTGAAAACTTCATATATTTCACCGATTTTATAATAAAAAAATAATCTAAAAATAAATAAATATCTAAAACCATTTTTATCTCATAATTGTTATTTCTTAGAATAATAATTACAAAAAATTAAAATAATTATCATCTAATCAACAATATCATTTAGAGTAAATGGAAAAAAATTCAAATAATCCTTATTTTACTTATTTAATAACTGATATAAGTTTCTTTAACTCTGTATATAAATTTTTATTCTTAAATCAAAGTTTGTGTCCATATTTATTGACTTTTGAAGTTATTTAGTAAAATAATATTCTTATAGTGTTAGTTTTCAATTTAAATTTCTTTAAATAAAAAATACTTTAATATTTTATACTTTATTTTATTATATTCTGTATAAAATTTTAAAATTTTTTTTTCAAATTATACTTGATATTATTTTGTTTTTTCGGCTCTGTAGAAAACCTTGCATTGAGAGAAATATGAGTAATAACCCAAATATAGTTTTATTACAGAGGGAAATATTTTATTTCAATATTTTCCTTTCTTCATCA